>JBEGKV010000024.1:0-9952 GCA_041183925.1 Actinomycetota bacterium | reverse complement strand
GGTGCGGACTGTATTGGTACTGCCCACCGACATGGTGCTGCTTCGGTCACAAACTTGGCCATTGGTAAGCAGCCACCTGCTGAGCGTCCCTCTAGCCAGCCTTGGCCGACAGCTCCCAACCTCTTCGAGATTTCTAGTGCACATGAGGAGGGTGGTACGCGCGAATTTCTCGTTTCCACTGTTGAATTCCTCAGTGATGGCAAGGGTAATGTTCGTGCCGTTCGTGTTGCAGAAACTGAATTCAAAGATGGCGCACGTGTGCCAAAAGCTGGTACAGAACGCGAAATCCCTGCAGATCTCGTACTTCTCGCTCTCGGTTTCACTGGCCCCGAACGTGACATCGCCTCATCAGCACTAGATGTGACCTTGTCCGAACGCGGAAATATCAGTCGTGACGACAATTACGCCACTGCTGAAGAAGGCGTATTTGTAGCTGGTGATGCTGGTCGCGGTCAGTCGCTCATAGTCTGGGCTATTGCCGAGGGTCGCGCAGCGGCAGCAGCAGTAGACCGCTACCTTGAAGGTGACACACTTCTTCCATCGCCTGTTTCACCCACAGATCGCGGTTTCGCAATCTTGTAAATAATCCGCCGTATCCCTCCACGGCATGGCACAACTGAAAGAAAGAGACATTTCATGAGACGCGCCAAAATTGTTGCAACCCTAGGTCCGGCAACTTCTAGCTATGACAGCCTCAAGTCGATTATTGAAGCTGGTGTTGACGTTGCACGAATGAACCTCTCACATGGCACATATGACGTACATGAAGAGGTCTACAACAACGTTCGCAAAGCAGCAGCCGACGTGGGAAAGCCTGTCGCAGTTCTGGTTGACCTCCAGGGTCCCAAAATCCGTTTGGGAAAGTTTGAGGGAGGTCCCTATGACCTTGCTGAGGGTGACATCTTCAAGATCACCATTGATGACATCATCGGCACCAAGGAGCTGAGCTCCACTACCTTCAAAGGTCTGCCACATGACGTCAAGCCTGGTGATCCTCTCCTCATCGACGACGGCAAGGTGACGTTACGCGTTCTCGAAACCGATGGCACCGTGGTGACTACCGTTGTGGAGGTAGCCGGTCCTATTTCCAACAACAAGGGAATCAACCTTCCCGGTGTTGCCGTTAACGTTCCTGCGCTCTCCGATAAAGACGAAGCAGATCTTCGCTGGGGTCTTCGTTTGGGTGCTGACTTTATTGCTTTGAGCTTCGTTCGTGATGCTTCTGACATCAAACGAGTTCACGAAATCATGGATGAAGAAGGCGTTCGTCTTCCCGTGATAGCCAAAATCGAGAAACCACAGGCCGTGGATAATCTCGAAGAAATCGTGGACGCTTTCGATGCCATCATGGTTGCCCGTGGCGACTTAGGTGTTGAACTCCCACTTGAAGCAGTGCCCATTGTGCAAAAGCGGGCTGTTGAACTTGCTCGACGTTGGGCAAAGCCTGTCATTGTGGCAACACAGGTGCTTGAATCGATGATTTCCAGTCCTCGTCCCACTCGTGCAGAGGCTTCTGACTGTGCAAACGCAGTTCTGGATGGTACTGACGCCGTGATGCTCTCTGGTGAGACCAGCGTGGGGGACTTCCCGACGATTACCGTCTCGACGATGGCTCGCATTATTGAATCCACGGAAGATCACGGCCTGGAGCGAATTCCTGAATTGGGCACTAAGCCACGTACTCAAGGTGGCGCAATTACTCTCGCCGCCAAGGAAGTCGCTGAGTTCGTTGACGCGAAGTATCTCTGCGTATTCACCGAGTCGGGCGATTCCGCACGTCGCATGGCTCGTCTGCGCTCAGACATCCCCATGATTGTGCTCACCCCTCACGAACATATTCGTCGTCGTATGGCACTTACGTGGGGAGTGAAGTCATTTTTGGTTGACCCGGTAACTCACACCGATGCAATGTTTGGCCAAGTAGATGAACTTCTTCTGGGACAAGGACTTGCAGAACCAGGTGACAAGGTCGTCGTCATTGCTGGTTCCCCTCCCGGAATAGCCGGGTCCACGAATGACCTTCGTGTTCACATGGTGGGAGATGCACGCAACCAGGCTGCACCTGCTTACGCGAATCTGTAAAGTTTTCTTCTTTGAAAACACAAATGCCCCTCATGTGAGGGGCATTTGTTGTTGTGCCGAATGTGGGACTTGAACCCACACGTCCGGGGACTTGAACCCACACGTCCGAAGACAAAGCATTTTGAGTGCTCCGCGTCTGCCATTCCGCCAATTCGGCTCGTAACTCTTCAAGAATATCCTAGGCTTGAGCTATGGCCGACCAAGAAATCCAGACTCCCACCAAACGCCGTGTTGTTGTAGCTGAAGATGAGTCACTTATCCGCATGGATATTGTCGAAACTTTACGTGATAACGGTTTCGATGTCGTGGGTGAAGCAGGCGATGGTGAAGCGGCTGTTGCCTTGGCCAAAGAGTTGCTTCCAGATTTGGTCGTCATGGATGTCAAAATGCCCAAAATGGACGGCATTACCGCTGCAGATTTGCTCAACAAGGAGCACATCGCCCCTGTGGTACTCCTGACTGCCTTTAGTCAGAAAGAACTTGTAGAGCGCGCCACAGAGGCTGGAGCACTCGCATATGTGGTCAAGCCCTTCACGCCGAACGACTTACTTCCAGCTGTGGAAATTGCACTGTCGCGCTGGGCTCAAATTGTTGCGTTAGAAAATGAAGTTGCAGATTTGTCAGAGCGATTTGAAACACGCAAAATTGTGGACATTGCTAAAGGCATACTCAACGAGAAGATGGGCCTCACGGAACCAGAGGCTTTCCGTTGGATTCAAAAAGCTTCTATGGATCGTCGACTCACCATGAAAGATGTTGCGGTCACGATTGTTGACCAGCTTGGTGGAGAGCAGAAAAAGAAGTAACTACTTCTGTCTGCGCTTGAGATAGTTCGTAATACGCACAGTCGACAGCCGGTTACCCTCTTCGTCGGTGCACACAATCTCGTGTGTAGTAAGAGTGTTACCCAGGTGTATTGCACGGCAGGTGCCGATCACGATTCCCGAAGAAATGCTTTTGCTGTGTGTTGCACTCACTTCAATTCCCACCGCACCATTGCCTTCTCCTGCGTGAATAGTGGCGGAAATAGAACCTAGGCCTTCGCCCAGCACGACAAAAGCTCCACCGTGGAGAATGCCAATGGATTGAGTATTCCCTTCGACTGGCATTGTCGCTACAGAATATTCTGCGGAGAGTTCATGGAATTGAACACCCATTTTGTCCATCAGGGGACCAGCCGTGAACCCACGGAATTGGGTCAGATCAAGTGCTGGGGGGCGAACATAGGTGGAAGACATACTTATTCCTCGTGAGCTGGGACTAGTGCGCTGTGTAGGCTGGGCACGTGTCGAATAACGCCCAGCCTACCCTCATGGTTATTGATGGGCACTCGCTCGCTTTTCGGGCGTTTTACGCCCTTCCGGTAGATAGTTTCAAAACGGCTGACGGTCAACACACCAATGCCATCCATGGGTTCATCTCCATGATGTTGAACTTGTTGGCCAAAGAAAAACCAACGCACTTAGCGGTCGCCTTCGATATTTCACGGTTCTCTTTCCGTACCCGCGAGTATCCCGAATACAAGGGCACGCGTGGGGAGACGCCCCCTGAATTTATTGGTCAAGTTCCGTTGTTACAGGATGCATTACACGCAATGGGCATCACCACAATCACTAAGGAAGACTACGAAGCTGACGACATCCTGGCCACATTGGCGGCTCAGGGATCTGCTGCCAACTTCAAGGTTCTTGTTGTTTCTGGTGACCGCGACACTATTCAACTCATCGATGACAATGTCACATTGCTCTATCCCTCTAAACAGGGTGTCTCTGAACTGACGCGTTACGACGCTGCCAAGGTTTTCGAACGGTATGGAATTCAGCCCCATCAATACCCTGAGATAGCAGCACTTGTGGGTGAAACAAGCGATAACCTTCCCGGCGTTCCCAAGGTGGGAGAGAAGACAGCAGTTAAGTGGATTAACGAATTTGGCTCCTTAGACGAAATTTTGCGAAGAGCAGATGAGATCGGCGGCAAAGTCGGAGAAAGCCTGCGCGAATTTAAAGACAATGCCATCCGCAACAGAAAACTCAATCGACTGGTCAACGACGTTGAACTCCCCGTTGGTCCCGGAGATCTTGAAATGCATGACATCAATGCAGATGCAGTTCGAGAAGTGTTCAGTCGGTTGGAATTCAAATCGCTACTCACTCGAGTTTTGGCGTTGTCGGGAGAATCTCCCTCACAGCCAGCAGCTGTAAGTACTATTTCGTCTTCTGTTGCGGCTGTAACCTCGCTTGCGGTTCCAGTCGAAGAACCTCATCAAGCTCCTTCAGCACCGCGGTCTCAGTCGTTACTTGACGAAGAGCTTCGTGCATGGCTTCACCGAGCCTCTGACATGTCACCACAGGGTGTGGGTGTTGAGCTTGAAATATTCAATAACACCATCGCAACAGTGGGTCTTGCTACTGAAACTGAAACAGTTGTCGTTCCGTGGTCTCCTGTATTGGCAGATCTTCAGCCTCTACTGGATTGGTTCGCTGGGCCTACCCCCAAAATTTTCCAGGGCGCAAAAGAACAAATCAAGGTTTTGTTGCGTCTCGGCGTGACAGTCGAGAACCTTGGTTTTGATACTGAAATTGCTGACTGGGTACTTCGTCCGGATTCATCCAAACGTGACTTTGCAGACCTTGTGCGCCATTACCTTCATGAAATTGTTCCCATTCCGGATCCTAATCAGTTGGTACCAGACGACGATGGACTAGATGTTGCTGGTCGCGCATGGTTCATTCTGCGGTTAGATCGTGCACTCCGTGAATGCATGGATGCTGCCACTCTCGCACTTTTCCTCGAAATCGAAATTCCGACGCTTGTCACTCTCGCAGCAATGGAAATTCGTGGAGTGACAGTCAACCACGTCAAACTTTCCGCACTTTCTTCTGAGCTGGGCGATAGAGCAGAGAAAGCAAAACAGGAGGCATTTGCAGTTATCGGCCGGGAAGTAAATCTCGCTTCCCCCAAACAGCTGCAAGAAGTCCTGTTTGATCAGCTTGAAATGCCGAAAACTCGTGCCACCAAAACGGGCTACACCACAGATGCCACCGCCCTTGCCGATCTCCAGGCGACACATCCGCATCCATTCCTGGGACTTCTTCTGGAACATCGCGACGTCACCAAATTGAAGCAGATCGTAGAAACGCTTATTCAAGCCATCGGCCCCGATGGTCGTGTTCACACTACTTATGGCCAAACAGGTACCAGTACCGGACGTTTGTCGTCTGCAAACCCAAATTTGCAAAATATCCCCATTCGCACTGCTGATGGTCGCCGTATTCGTGAAGCTTTCGAAGTAGGCGAAGGTTTCGACACTCTTCTCACCGCTGACTATTCCCAAATCGAAATGCGCATCATGGCTCACTTCAGCGAAGACGAGGGACTCATTGAAGCCTTCATCTCCGGTGAAGACCTGCACCGCTTCGTCGGTGCACGTGTCTTCGGAGTGACACCCGAGGAAGTAACGGGCGATATGAGAAGCCAAGTCAAGGCAATGAGCTACGGCCTGGCCTACGGTCTCAGTGCATTCGGACTGGCCAGACAGCTCGGCATCGACAACAGCGCTGCCAAGAAGCTGATGGCAGACTATTTCCAACGATTCGGGGGAGTGCGCGACTATCTCCGCAGTGTCGTCGAACAGGCCAGAGCTCAGGGGTATACCGAGACTCTTTTTGGCCGCCGCCGTCCCTTCCCGGATTTAGCGAGCCCTAACCGTGTTCTACGGGACAATGCTGAACGTGCTGCCCTCAACGCTCCGATGCAGGGAACAGCCGCAGACATCATGAAAATCGCGATGATTGGCATCGAACAAGATCTCATTGCTCTCGAACTCAAATCCCAACTCCTGCTTCAGGTCCATGATGAGTTAGTCCTCGAAGTTCTCGATTCGGAACGCGAACAAGTCGAACAGATTGTTGTGCAACGAATGGCGCATGCAGCCCAGCTCAGTGTTCCTTTGGATGTGCAATTGGGTATTGGACTGAATTGGAACGACGCAGCTCACTAAGGTGTACTTTTCCGCGAGTTTGTGCGGAAAGCGTTCCTCAAGTAACCTGAGAGATGCACATTTGTGCGTTTCATTCGCCTGCCCTGAAGACAATTACCCAGCTTGCTGTGTCTGAAGGCCTGAAGTAAGTAAATACTGGAGCACGTTTTACATGACGCTTGTAGCAAAGAAAGCAGCCACTCAGGTTGCAATCAACGACATCGGTTCTGCTGAGGACTTCCTCGCCGCTGTCGAAAAGACCCTCAAGTTTTTCAACGATGGTGACCTCATTGAAGGCACCGTTGTCAAGGTAGACCGCGACGAGGTTCTCCTCGACGTTGGATACAAGACCGAAGGTGTTATTCCTTCTCGCGAGCTTTCCATCAAGCACGATGTAGACCCCTCCGAAGTTGTCAAGGTTGGCGACACCGTTGAGGCCCTCGTTCTTCAGAAGGAAGACAAAGAAGGTCGCCTCATCCTTTCCAAGAAGCGCGCACAGTACGAGCGTGCATGGGGAGATGTCGAAAAGATCAAGGACGCCGACGGCGTTGTAACTGGTTCAGTTATTGAAGTTGTCAAGGGTGGTCTGATCGTAGACATCGGACTCCGTGGATTCCTTCCCGCATCGCTCATCGAGCTCCGTCGTGTTCGTGACCTCACCCCTTACCTCGGTCAGGACATCGAGGCAAAGATTCTCGAGCTGGACAAGAACCGCAACAACGTTGTTCTTTCTCGCCGCGCACTTCTCGAACAGACTCAGTCTGAAAGCCGCAGCACCTTCCTGGTTAACCTCCAGAAGGGTCAGATCCGTAAGGGTGTCGTTTCTTCGATCGTCAACTTCGGTGCATTCGTTGACCTGGGTGGCGTAGACGGTCTCGTCCACGTTTCTGAGCTCTCGTGGAAGCACATTGAGCACGCTTCTGAAGTTGTAGAAGTTGGTCAGGAAGTTACTGTCGAGATTCTCGAGGTTGACATGGACCGCGAGCGTGTATCGCTCTCACTCAAGGCAACTCAGGAAGACCCATGGCAGGTATTCGCTCGCACTCACGCAATCGGTCAGGTTGCACCAGGTAAGGTCACCAAGCTGGTTCCTTTCGGTGCATTTGTTCGTGTTGCTGATGGCATCGAGGGTCTTGTTCACATCTCCGAACTCTCCGGTAAGCACGTTGAACTCGCAGAGCAGGTTGTCTCTGTTGGTGACGACGTCTTTGTGAAGGTCATCGACATCGACCTCGAGCGTCGTCGTATCTCGTTGAGCCTCAAGCAGGCTAACGAAGGCGTCGATCCTGAAGGCACCGAGTTCGACCCCGCACTTTACGGAATGCTCACTGAGTATGACGAAAGCGGCAATTACAAGTACCCAGAGGGCTTCGACCCTGAGACCAACGAATGGCGTGAAGGCTTTGATGCTGCACGCGAGAAGTGGGAACAGGACTACGCAGCAGCTCAGGCACGCTGGGAGCAGCACAAGCTGCAGGTTAAGGCAACAAACGAAGCTGAAGCCAACATTCCAGACGCACCTGCCGCTGCAGCTGAAAGCACGTCGTTCTCCAGCGAGGCAGCTTCTGCTGGCACCCTCGCAGATGACGAGTCACTCGCTGCACTGCGCGAGAAGCTCGCAAACAACTAGTCACTCGTAGCTAATGGGTGGATCCTTTATAGGGTCCACCCATTACTCGTTTAAGCTAAAGCAATGATATTGATTGGTCTCACCGGTGGAATCGGCTCAGGAAAGTCCACTATTGCCCGACGTTTAGCTGAGCATGGCGCTCACATCATTGATGCTGACCAAATTGCACGTGAAGTAGTAGAACCGGGAACAGCTGCTCTGGCAGACATCATCGCTCATTTTGGCGAGCGTGTGCTCAATGCTGATGGCACCCTCAATAGAAGCGTTGTAGGCGAGATTGTCTTTACCGATGCCGCTGAACGTGCTGTCCTCAATTCAATCGTGCATCCTGCCGTTCAACGCCGCACCACAGAACTCTTCGCACAATCACCAGCGGAGAGCATTGTTGTCTACGATGTTCCTCTGCTCGTAGAAGCAAATCCTTCCTATTCTTTTGATGCAATTGTGGTTGCGAGTGCTCCGGAAAGCATTCGCGTTGAACGATTGATGGAACACAGGGGGATGTTGGAGTCTGAGGCCTTGTCCCGGATTCAATCCCAAGCACCTGAGGAAGAACGTCTCAAAATTGCCAATCATGTGATTGATACCTCAGGCGATATCAATCACACTTATGCACAAGTGGACGCTCTCTGGAACCAGCTAGCGAACATAGACTAGGGGAGTGGAACCACGACGATCTGAGAAGCCTTTCAAGGTCGTTTCTGAGTATTCCCCCAGCGGTGATCAACCCACCGCGATCGCAGAATTAGCTAGCCGAGTGAATGCTGGTGAAGCCGATGTTGTTCTTCTCGGGGCCACAGGTACAGGCAAATCTGCAACCACTGCATGGCTTGTTGAAGCGGTTCAACGTCCCACTTTGATTTTGGCCCACAATAAGACGCTGGCAGCGCAACTTGCGACAGAATTTCGTGAGCTACTTCCAGACAATGCCGTCGAGTACTTCGTCTCCTATTACGACTACTACCAACCAGAGGCATATGTCCCTCAAACAGATACCTTCATTGAAAAAGATAGCTCTATCAATGCTGAAGTAGAGCGCCTGCGTCATTCAACGACAAACTCTCTCTTAACCCGACGTGATGTCGTCGTAGTTTCCACAGTGTCGTGCATCTATGGATTAGGTGCTCCGCAGGAGTATTTAGAGGCCATGATTACTCTCGTTGTGGGCGAGAAGATCCCACGGGAGGCAATACTCCGCCAATTCGTTGCCATGCAATATGCACGCAACGATATTGATTTCTCTCGAGGAAACTTTCGAGTGCGTGGTGACACCATCGAAATCATTCCGATGTATGAAGAACTTGCTGTGCGCATTGAAATGTTTGGCGATGAAATTGAAGCTCTGTATAGCCTTCATCCCCTTACGGGTGATGTTGTCGAGAAGCTTGACATGGTTTAGACATCATGAAGAAGGCCATTGTCACTATTCGTGAAGAGATGGAAGAACGTGTTGCCGAGTTCGAGAAGCAAAACAAACTTCTTGAAGCTCAACGCCTACGCATGCGAACAACATTTGACCTAGAAATGATGCAACAGATTGGATTCTGTTCCGGGATTGAAAACTACTCTCGACACATTGATGTGAGAGAACCTGGAGAAGCTCCTCAATGCTTGCTGGACTATTTTCCAGATGATTTCTTGTGTGTCATTGATGAGTCCCATGTGACAGTCCCTCAGATCGGTGCCATGCACGAGGGAGATGCCTCACGTAAGCGCACACTCGTTGAACATGGATTCCGGTTGCCTTCTGCTTTAGATAACCGACCGTTGCGCTTTGATGAGTTCAAAGAACGTGTCGGCCAAACCGTATATCTCTCAGCAACCCCAGGTAAATATGAAATGGGTATTGCAGATGGCGTAGTCGAACAGATCATCCGACCCACCGGCCTTGTGGATCCACAAATTGTGGTTAAACCATCCAAGGGTCAAATCGATGACTTGTTAGAGCAGATAAGAGTTCGCGCCGCACGAGACGAGCGCGTACTGGTGACGACCCTCACAAAGAAAATGGCAGAAGAACTCACAGACTTCCTCACCGAGGCTGGTGTGCGCGTGCGCTATTTGCACTCAGATGTGGACACATTGCGTCGCGTTGAACTTCTCACGGAACTCCGTCAAGGTGTTTATGACGTCCTGGTTGGAATTAACCTTCTTCGTGAAGGCCTAGATCTTCCAGAAGTCTCTTTGGTCTCTATCTTGGACGCAGATAAAGAAGGATTCCTTCGTTCTGCCACATCATTGATTCAGACCATTGGACGAGC
>JBEGKV010000023.1:0-7072 GCA_041183925.1 Actinomycetota bacterium | reverse complement strand
CAATTGAGCATCCGGCATGGCCAGGGCAGCAAGCTCCTCGGTGACAGCTGCTGAAAGGCGAATACCCGCTGATTCACGCAATTCGTGCAGTGCGTTAGCTTCCCGAACGACGAGTGCATGATCAGCTGCTACTTCCTCAGCCAGTTCAGCAATCCGTTCACCGTCGTGATCGAGCTCGGACAGGCGTGAACTTCCAGAATCAAGAAGCGCGATCACATCGTCAAGGTTGGGACCATACTTTCGCATCAGGCTGGTGAGTTCTGCCCGTCGTTGCTGGATGGTATCCAGGTCTCGTTCCTCATCACCCTCCAGGTTGGCGAGGTGGCTCGAGAGCTGCCCCGTCACGTCGTGTAATTGGAAAGACAGTTGGGTCAAAGTGTCAGAAATACCAGCAAGCACAGGATCAACGTCTGCCACTTTCTCAACCTGGCGCTTGGCTAAATCCACGCGAGCGAGTGCATCTAAACCGTCTGCCTCTTCCGAGGAGAGAGCTTCACGAGCAAGCGCTGTGGCAATGCGTAAATCTTCGGTGTGAGTCAAACGCTCAGCAAGAGCGCGAAGTTGTTCATCTTCCCCCGGTTGCGGAGCAACTGCCTCTATTTCCGAAATGGAATTCCGAAGTTCCTCCGCCTCGCGAACGCGAGCATCTCTGGCTGCTGTGATCTCTGCTAATTCCTGAGCATTTGCTTTCCACCTGCGAAAGGCATGGGCGTATTCACCCAGGATCTCTGCAAAGTGGCTGCCCGCAAAGCGATCAAGGGCCTCACGCTGGGCAGACGCAGAACGCAAGCGCACCTGATCAGATTGCCCGTGAACGGCGACGAGTAGCTCGCCTAACTCTCCCAGCACCGCAACAGGTGTGCTGCGTCCGCCGACAACAGCGCGGGAGCGACCTTCAACCGAGACCGAACGGCCGAGGAGAAGCTCATCACCTTCGATAAGTCCGCCTGCATCCACCACTGTTTCTATGATGGTTTCAGGACTGGCAAGAATCCAACGCCCTTCCACCCATGCGGAGTCACTGCCGGTACGCACAGCCGTGGAATCAGCTCGCTCACCACGCAGTAATCCCAGTGCTGTGACCACCATGGTTTTACCCGCACCAGTTTCGCCGGTGATAGCCGTAAAACCAGGCCCCAAAGGAAGCACCGCCTCAGAGATCACTCCGAGGTCTCGGATGCGGATCTCTTCAATCACGCTGCAGGTCCCCGCCATCCTGTGACAGGAAGGTCAAACTTCTCCACCAAACGATCCGTAAAGGCTTCTGGGTGAAGGCGGGCTAACAAAACGGGAGTGTCTGACTTGTTCACGATGACGCGAGCACCAGGAGGCAGGTTACGTGTGCGGCGACCGTCACACCACAGCACACCATGCCCACTCCGACGTTCCAGAATCTCCACAGCAAAAATCGAGTCTGGCCCCACGACTAAGGGGCGCGCAAACAGAGCATGCGCAGAGAGGGGAACGAGAATCATGGCGTCTACCGTTGGCCACACAACTGGCCCCCCAGCAGAGAAACTATAGGCAGTTGACCCGGTAGGTGTACTCATCACCACTCCATCGCAACCGAAAGAGGAAAGTGGCCTGCGGTCAACTTCGATAATGACTTCGAGCATGCGCTCACGGCTAGCCTTTTCCACCGTGGCCTCATTGAGAGCCCAGGTTTCAAAAACGACTTCGGCGCCCACCTTGACACGAACAGCCAACGTGCTGCGTTCTTCAACCTCATAATCGTGGGCAAGAACCCGTGCGACGGTGTCAGCAATAGTGTCGCGTTCTGTTTCTGCCAAGAAACCAACGTGGCCGAGATTGACGCCCAACATGGGAACGGCAGCGCCGCGAAGAAGTTCTGCAGCACGGAGAATCGTGCCATCACCACCGACAACTATGGCGCACTCAATGTCAGAAACGTCAACGTCTCTCTCAAGAACCAAGAGGCTTGCGAGTGCCGGATCTTGGGAAATGACTGCGACGACTTCTAAGTCACGAAGTACAGGAGTTGCACCCTGGGCTTGAATCTGTTGGCACACTTCAACGGCAGCTTCCAAAGTGGCCTGCTGGGCGGCATGGGAGACAACGAGGATGTAGCGCTGTGCTGCACTCATATTCATGCTCCCGTCACGGTGTGGACCTGCTGAGTCCATTCTGACGGATTTGACGGACTATCCGCACGGAGCCAAAGCACATACTCATGATTTCCGGCACCTCCGAGGATTGGGGACGACAAGATGCCACATACTCCCAAGCCATGATCAAAGGCAGACCAGAGCACTTTCATGACTGCATCTTCTCGCAGAGCAGGGTTGGTGACGATACCTTCTTTGACACCGGTGCGACCAACTTCGAATTGGGGCTTGACCAGTAAGACATAGTCAGCTTCTGCCGTCGCGCAGGCGGTCAGGGCACCCATCACGTGCGTGAGTGAAATAAAGGAGAGGTCTGCCACAACAAGGTCGGCGACAAAGTCTTGTTTGACCAGACCAGAAAGCTGCTGCTTGTCCAATGACTTTGCGTTCACTCCCTCCACAACAAGAACGCGTTCGTCTGAACGAATGCGGGGTGAAAGTTGACCATGGCCCACATCCAATGCCACAACCTGTGAAGCACCACGTTCGAGCAATACTTGGGTAAATCCACCCGTGCTGGCGCCCACATCAAAAGCTCGGCGCCCAGAGACCTCGACACCAAAACCATCCAGGCCAGCTATCAATTTGTGAGCAGCACGGGACACGTAGTGGTCGGCACCGTCAACACTAATCTCGTCCGATTCTGAAACCTTGGTTGAGGGCTTGTTCATAACTTTGCCACCGACGCGCACAAAGCCCTCAGCAATGAGTGCGGCCGCATGGGTGCGCGAACGAGCTAATCCTCGCTCGGGAAGAGCCGCATCAAGACGTTGCACAGTCACCGATTAGTCACGCGCAGGAAGGTCGCCGCCCTCAAGCTGCGCTCGGAGGTCGTCATAAAGCTTGGCGTATCCCTCTGCTCGAGTCTCGAGGGGTTGACCTTCCACCACCGACAGTGCGGAGACCAGCTCGCCATCAGCGTTGGTATTTTGAGAAAAGGTCACGATTCAAGCTTACTTTCTCGAACCCTCAAGATGGGGCACAGCACTAGAGCGGGCAAGGATAAATGCAGCTGAGATTCCGATCACCATGACGACAGCCATCTGAATCGTCGGCGCAAAGGGCAAAATAGCCAAGACCGCCGCAACAATGCCAGCAGCAGCCATTTGAAACATGCCACTCATGGCTGAGGCTGAGCCGGCTAAATGCGCGAAGGGCTTCAGGCTCATCGTCATGGTCAAGCCAGCAATTGAACTGGCCACACTTGCAACAAGCAATAACGGCAGAATCAAAATCAGTAATGGTGCGTTGATGAATGCAGCAAGCAGCAAAAGCATCGAACCGATGAGCTGAAGAGCTGTATAGACCCTCAGCAGAAGAACATTCCCAAATCTCGGCAAAATGCGGATATTGATCTGAGACCCCACAACCAACGACAGGGAAATGAGACCAAACACAATTGCGTATGCGGTGGTATTGAGCCCATAAACACCCATCATCACATCAGGGGATGAGGTGACATAACTAAAGAATCCGCCGAAGTCTGTGGCGAAAATCAGCGCGGAGATCAGAAATACTCTGTTGTTGAGGATCTCACCATACGCACGAGTGGCTTTGATAAATCCGTGGTTGTTTCGTGACTCAGGGGTATGAGTTTCGGGAAGTGTAAAGACACTGACCAACATCACGACACCAAAAATAGCCAAAGAATAAAAGGCCCACTGCCAGTGCCCAGAAATCAGGACGAGCGCGCCAATGCTGGGCGCCAACGCGGGACCAAGAGCAAAAACCATCCCCAAAATGGTCATTACTTTGGCCATTTCAATACCGGAATACAGGTCACGAACAATCGCGCGCGCAATCACGATTCCGGCAGAAGCACCCAGAGCTTGAACGAAGCGCCACATCACGAGTGAAACCAGTGTCGTCGAGCTCGCACACATCAATGTTGCGAGGATGAAGACAATAATTCCGAAAACAAGAGGTCGTTTACGGCCAAAACGATCACTGAGCGGCCCGTAAACCAGCTGTCCAACTCCCATGCCCAACAAAAAGGACGTCAGGGTGAGACCCATGTCGTTGATTTCAACATTCAGAAATTCAGCGATTTTCGGGAAAGCCGGGAGATACAGGTCTATGCAGACCGCGCCGAACATGGTCAGAGAACCGAGCACAAAGAGTCGCCATGCACGAACTGCACGAGAGGGAACAGAGTTACGAGAGGTCATGACCTTTCGACTCTATCCGCTCCCCGCAGAGCAAAAAGCACGGCTGCGCGATGGAGACGTCATCGCGCTGCCGTGCTTTAACCCCCAGCAGAGTTAGAGGTGGCGCTCATCCACGCCGTTGTAGGCCGACAACGGACGGATTAGAGCGTTGGCCTGGAGCTGCTCCATAATGTGAGCAGTCCAGCCGGTGATTCGTGCTGCCACGAAAATTGGGGTGAAGGTGAGGGTGTCAAAGCCCATCAAGTGATAGGCAGGCCCTGACGGGTAATCAAGATTGGGAAGTATTCCCTTGCGCTCTGTCATCGCCGCCTCGAGACCTTCATACAGGTCAAGCACATCTGGTCGGTTGTAGTACTCAATGAGTTCCACCATCGAGGCACGCATCGTGGGGACACGGGAGTCACCCTTCTTGTAGACACGGTGCCCGAAGCCCATAATCTTGCGCTTTTCTGTAAGCGCCTGCTCGAGCCATTCCTCGGAGCGTTGGGCCGCATCCGGGCCGAACCCGATTTCGCTGAAGATGTGCAGGACAGCTTCGTTGGCTCCTCCATGCAGTGGGCCTTTAAGCGCACCAATGGCACCGGTCACAGCCGAGTAAAGGTCAGAAAGTGTGGAGGTAATCACGCGTGCTGTGAAGGTGGAGGCATTGAAGGAATGTTCTGCATACAGAATCAGAGAAACACGGAAGGCGTTGACCACAACCTCATCAGGAATTTCACCAAAGGTCATCCAGAGAAAGTTTGCCGAATAGTCCAGATCCGCACGAGGCTCAATGACTCCGTGACCGTGACGGCGACGCTGGTCGTAGGACACGATGGCAGGAAGTTTGGCAAAGAGAGCAATGCTCTTGGCCAGGTTTCCTGCGGGGGAAGAATCATCGGCGTGGGGATCAGAGGCACCGATGACACTCACGGCTGTGCGCACAACATCCATCGGATGAGCAGTCAACGGCAACTCATCAATCACGCGCTTGACGTGTGCATCGAGGGAACGCTGCGCACGTTCTGACTTCTCGAATCCTGCCAACTCTGCGGCGGTAGGAAGTTCCCCGTGCCAGAGCAGCCACGCTACTTCTTCGAAGCTCTTCTGGGCAGCTAGTTCCTGAACGGGATAACCCCGATAAAGCAAGGAGTTTGTTTCCGGGTTGACTTTTGAAATAGCAGTGGCATCCACCACAACGCCGGCAAGTCCTTTGAAAATCTGTGGTTGATCCGTCATGAGTGTGTCCTCGTCATTGAGAGCCGGCTTGTGGCCTGCGCTAGTGCTTGGTGTGGGTGGTGAGATCGAAGTTGAAAATCCCAGAATCAAAGTGGTTATACGCCTCGTAATCGAGAGTTTCATAGAGCTCAGCTCGTGTCTGCATCTCCGGAACAACGGCCTGCAAAGAGCCCGTTTCGTGGAGTGAATCCAGTCCACGCATTGCTGCTCCCATCGCCAGACGAAGAAGTGATACCGGATAAATCACGATGTTGATGCCGATATCGGAGAGCTGTTGTTTCGTGAAGAGTTCACTTTTGCCGAACTCTGTCATGTTGGCCAGAACGGGAACATCCAACGCAGCACGCATAGCTTCAAATTCACCGAGATCTTTCATCGCCTCAGGGAAGATGGCATCGGCACCGGCATCCACCAGCATTTTGGCGCGGTCAATGGCCACATCAAGTCCCTCTGCGGCGCGAATATCGGTGCGTGCCATGATGAGGAGATTCTCATCGCGGCGTGCATCCACGGCAGCTTTAATGCGCTTGACAGCGGTGTCACTATCCACGACAGCTTTGCCGTCCAAGTGACCACAGCGCTTCGGGTTAACTTGGTCTTCGATGTGAATCCCCGCAACGCCTGCATCTTCCAGCGTCTGCACGGTGCGGGCGAGATTCAGAGGTTCGCCAAAACCGGTATCTGCATCGATGAGTGCGGGGAGATCCGTCATCCTCGCTATCTGTTGTCCGCGTCCGGCCACTTCCGTGAGTGTGGTGAGACCGATATCAGGAAGGCCCAGATCGGCGGCTATGACAGCTCCAGAAATGTAGACACCGTCAAATCCTTTGGCCTGGATCAGTTTGGCCGAGAGTGGATTGAACGCACCGGGGAACTGGAGTAGTTCCCCTGTTGCCAAACGTTCCCGAAAAAGCCTGCGCTTTTCTGCTGGGGTCGTGGCGGCATACAGCATTAGAACAAACCCTGAGGAAGGGGCTCAGTTGCAAGGAGACCCGGCTTGGCCGTGACCGTGAGGCCTCCAATTTCGTCTGCTGTAAGTTCCGGGAGGCGCTGGACCAGAGCCAAGAATCGCTCAATTTCTGCTTCTTCCAGAACGCCGTCGGCAAGGATGCGGAACTTGTTAATGTACTGAGCACGCGCGAAGGGGCGAGCACCCAGCGGGTGAGCATCTGCAACAGCTAACTCATCCACGATGACAGTGCCATCATTCAGAGTGATCTCGACGCGACCACCAAAAGCTTTCACGGCGGGGTCGTCAGAGTGGTAACGACGAGTCCACTCGGGATCTTCCAGCGTGGTGGTTTTGTTCCAGAGAGCGATGGTGTCCGCGCGTCCCGCGCGGGCGGGTGCATAGCTGTCCACGTGGTGCCACGAGCCATCCTGCAACGCAACCGTGAAGATATAGGGAATGGAGTGATCCAGAGTTTCCCGACTGGCAGTGGGGTCATACTTCTGGGGATCATTTGCGCCAGAACCAATGACATAGTGAGTGTGGTGCGATGTGTGAATAACCACAGATGTCACGTTCTCGGGATTCGTGACCTCGGGGTGCTCATGATG
>JBEGKV010000022.1:0-7132 GCA_041183925.1 Actinomycetota bacterium | reverse complement strand
GTTCACCCCTAAGCCTCACCACTACTAAATGCTCAGCGATCTGACATCTGGCGCTCTCGCAGATGCAGCTGCCCGCCGCGAATTCGTCAGTTACGCCGAAGTTGAGCGAGCTGCGCTTGCACAGCTCCCAGCTCTCAATGCACTGGAGTTTCTTGCTCCTGCAGAGCGCATCAAAGTCATTTCCGAAGTCAAGAGAGCAAGTCCCTCTCGGGGGGATCTTTCAGAGATTCCAGATCCCGCTGCATTAGCCAGAACATACGCTTCTCATGGAGCTTCAACAATTAGCGTTCTTACCGAAGGGCGCAAGTTCAAAGGATCCCTCGACGACTTACGTGCTGTTCGTGCTGCTGTAGATATTCCTGTTTTGCGGAAGGACTTCATCGCTGAGGAATATCAGATCCTGGAAGCTCGCGCAGCTGGCGCCGATCTTGTTCTGCTCATTGTGGCCGCCTTGGAGCAGGATGTGCTCGCCCGGCTAAACACTTTTGCGCTCTCTCTTGGTCTGACTGTTTTGGTTGAAACTCATTCACGAGAAGAATTGCATCGTGCCCTTGAAATTGAGGCTGCGCTAGTTGGCGTCAACGCACGTAACCTCAGCACCTTCGAGCTTGACCGTGAACTGTTTGGAACTCTGGTGCATGAGATTCCTGCAGGAACGATCAAGGTTGCAGAATCAGCTGTCCGCAATGCCGAGGATGTTCGCCACTACCGTGAAGCAGGAGCCGATGTTGTTCTTGTCGGCGAGGCACTTGTTACTTCTGATCCAGCTGCAACTCTGACTTCTTTCTTGGAGATCTAATGGCTCTGCGCGATGAACTCGGTCCCTACTTTGGTGAGTATGGCGGACGCTTTGTTCCCGAATCCCTCATCGCCGCTTTGGATGAACTTTCAGCGGCGTATGAACTTGCCAAATTAGACCCCAGTTTTCAGTCTGAATTAGCCGAACTTCACCGTACCTACACTGGTCGTCCATCCATCATTACTGAAGTTCCTCGCTTTGCTGAACATGCAGGTGGCGCACGGATTATTCTCAAGCGTGAAGATCTCAACCACACCGGTAGTCACAAAATCAATAACGTCTTGGGCCAGGCTCTTCTAGCTAAGCGTCTTGGTAAAACCCGCATCATCGCAGAGACAGGGGCTGGTCAGCACGGTGTTGCCAGCGCAACCGCTGCAGCACTCTTTGGGCTTGAGTGCGTGGTGTATATGGGTGAAGTAGATACTGTTCGCCAAGCTCTCAACGTTGCCCGAATGCGCTTATTAGGGGCAACCGTTATTCCTGTCACCACTGGTTCTAAAACCCTCAAGGACGCCATCAACGAAGCGCTTCGCGACTGGGTTTCGAACGTCGATAACACCCATTATTTATTGGGAACTGTGGCAGGCCCTCACCCCTTCCCAGCAATGGTGAGAGATTTTCACAAAATCATCGGTGAAGAAGCTCGGGAACAAGTACTGGCACTCACGGGCAAGCTGCCCACCGCTGTAGCAGCGTGTGTTGGTGGCGGATCAAACGCGATTGGTATCTTCCACGCATTCCTCGATGATCCAGAAGTTGCCCTCTACGGTTTTGAAGCTGCAGGTCGGGGCGTAGACACTCCCGAACATGCTGCGACGTTAACCAAGGGCCGTCCAGGCGTGCTCCATGGTGCACGTTCCTACATGTTGCAAGACGAAGACGGGCAGACCGTTGAGTCCCATTCAATTTCGGCCGGTCTAGATTACCCCGGTGTAGGTCCAGAACACTCCTGGCTCAAAGACCTCGGCCGTGCACACTATCGCCCCGTTACTGACGCTGAGGCAATGGATGCGTTGCGGTTGCTCTCTCGAACCGAAGGGATCATTCCTGCAATTGAGACGGCACACGGCCTCGCTGGTGCTCTTCAACTGGGCAAGGAACTTGGTCCAGAGGCAATCATTTTGGTGAATAACTCAGGTCGAGGCGACAAAGACATGGAAACTGCAGCAAAGTATTTCGGTATTTTGGACGGTGCAGCACAGTGAGCTCGAAAGTAGAAGCCCAGCTTGATAAGGGCAAGGCACTCATTGGATACCTCCCTATTGGTTTCCCCAACTTTGAAGAAAGCGTCGAAGCTGCAGTTGCTTTAGTCGAAAGCGGTGTCGACATTCTGGAACTCGGTGTTCCTTATTCAGACCCCGTCATGGATGGTCTGGTCATCCAGGAAGCCACCCAAATTGCTTTGGAACAGGGCTTTAAGCTCCCTCAGGCTATTGAGGCAGTGCGTCAGATTACAGCGCGTGTCTCCGCACCGGTCTTACTCATGACGTATTTCAACCCCGTCATTCAATATGGTGTGGACAAATTCGCTTCTGATTTAGCTGATGCAGGTGGAGCAGGTCTGATTACTCCAGATTTGATACCGGATGAAGCAGCTGAATGGATTACAGCCGCAGAAAAATATGACCTTGACCGCGTATTTCTTGCCGCACCATCCTCAACAGATGAACGTCTCCGTCAATCTGTAGAGCACAGCCGAGGCTTTGTATATGCCGTCTCAACGATGGGCATTACTGGTGCACGAGAGGATGTTGACGTAGCCGCGAAGACGCTCGTGGAGCGCCTCAGGGCAGTAGGTGCTGACTACGTCGGTGTCGGTGTTGGTATTTCTACGGGTGATCAGGTCGCAGAAGTCCTGAATTATGGTGATGGGGCCATCGTGGGTTCCGCTCTGGTGAAGTCCCTTAACGATGGGGGAGTTGCTGCTGTTGCATTGACAGCTCAAGGACTCGCTCACGGCAAGCCCTCAGCTTCCTGACCTGCGTGCATTCCCTAAACTAGGTACGTGCATATTCTTTCCAGTATTCCCAGTCCAGACCTTCAGTTCTTTGATGTCGGCCCTCTCCGCGTCCACATCTATGCTTTGTGTATTTTGCTCGGAATTATCTTGGCAACGTGGATTACTGATGTTCGACTCACCCGTCGCGGAGCTGCGCGTGGTTCCGTTCTAGACATCATTTTGTGGGCAGTTCCACTGGGCATTATTGGGGCACGTTTTTATCACGTCTTCACCCACAGTGGAGATTATTTCTATGAAGGTGCTGACCTCATGCGCGTCTTCTACATTTGGGAGGGTGGCAACGCTATCTTCGGTTCCCTCCTCGGTGGTGCAGTTGGAGCCTGGATTGGGTGTAAGCAAACCGGAATTCGTTTCTGGTCCTTTGCAGATGCGTTAGCGCCAGCGATGCTTGTGGCTCAAGCAACGGGTCGCCTCGGAAATTATTTCAATCACGAACTTTTTGGAGTTCCCACAACCTTGCCTTGGGGTCTAGAAATCGAAGCAACAAACGCAGCTTTCCCTGCTGGTTTGCCGGAGGGAACGCTCTTTCACCCCATGTTCCTCTACGAGATTCTGTGGAACCTTGTTGGGGTCATCATCATCCTCGCCCTTGAAAAGAAGTTCTACCTTCGTTGGGGCAAAGCTTTTGGCGTTTACCTCATTTGGTATGGCATTGGTCGGTCTATTTTCGAGACTTTCCGTCTGGACCCCAGTGACACGTTCCTCACTATTCGTACAAATGTGTGGGCAGCAATTGCAGCCATCATTATCGGTCTGCTGATTATCTTCATTCAAAACCGACGTCACCCCGGAAAAGAGCTCAGTGTCTACGTTGGTGGCGCTCCTACTGTAAAGTTAGAAGGGTAAGTTTCGGCAAACGGATCAGGGCAACGTAGCCCCCGTCAAGGCCCACACTTCAGCGCTTCTTCCGCCACAAGCGGCCTAGAAGTTACCAAGGGCGACAAGCTCTCTACAGCTTCACTTTTCCAGATGACTTTAGGGCCAACGTCGTCCCTCCCGAGTAACCGTTTTCGAGAGGAGGGTTCCATGTCGCTAGCGACTCCGTATCAACGCTTTTCATTGGCACCTGCTGCACAAGGTCTCTACGACCCCGCTCTAGAGAAGGACGCCTGTGGCCTGGCTATGGTCGCTACCCTTCGCGGTATTCCTGGACACGACATTATTGATGTCGCCCTGAGTTCTCTGCGCAACCTCGAACACCGTGGAGCAGTCGGTTCCGATGCGGGTACCGGTGACGGTGCGGGTATTTTGACTCAAATTCCAGACGCATTTTTACGTGAAGTTGCTGGATTCGAACTTCCCATCGCTGGAACTTATGCTGTCGGAAATGCATTTCTACCTCTCGACAACGCTGCCCGTGAGGCAATCAAGACACGATTTGCGGAACTTGCCCACTCTGAAGGTTTGAAGGTTCTGGGATGGCGCGTTGTGCCCACCGCTCCAGATAACCTCGGAAAGCTTGCTCGCGAAGCGATGCCCGCTATTGAGCAGGCGTATGTCGCCGCATCTGAAGGATCCCTCTCAGGCATAGAACTCGACCGTTTGGTTTATCGTCTGCGTAAGCGCGTCGAACGTGAATGTGAAATTTATTTTGCTTCTCTGTCATCTCGCACAATGGTCTATAAAGGCATGGTCACGACTCTTCAGCTCGAGCCGTTCTATCCAGATCTTAGTGACGCTCGTTTCGCCTCTACTTTGGCACTTGTGCACTCGCGATACTCCACGAACACTTTCCCTTCCTGGCCTTTGGCGCACCCCTTCCGATTCATCTGCCACAACGGCGAAATCAACACGGTTCAGGGCAACCGTAACTGGATGCGTGCACGTCAATCACAACTCGAATCTGAGCTTCTAGGTGACATCAAAGATCTTCTTCCCATTTGCACTCCTGGTGCTTCGGACTCAGCTTCCTTTGATGAGGTTGTCGAGCTTCTGACACTGGCGGGACGTCCACTACCCCATGCCATCATGATGATGGTTCCTGAGGCGTGGGAAAACCAGCCCGATATGGAACCCACGAGGCGTGCATTCTATGAATATCACTCCTCACTGATGGAGCCGTGGGATGGTCCCGCTGCCATCTGTTTCACAGACGGCTCTCTCGTTGGTGCAACGCTTGACCGCAATGGTCTGCGTCCCGGTCGCTACCTCGTCACTGATGACGGACTTATTGTTGTGGGATCCGAAATTGGTGTCTACGACATTGACCCAGCCAAGGTTGTACAAAAAGGCCGCTTGCAGCCTGGAAAAATGCTCCTGGTTGACACCGTGGCAGGTCGCATCATCTCCGATGATGAGATCAAGTCCGAACTGGCCGCTTCAGGTCCCTGGCAAGAGTGGATTGATGAATCTCGCATTGATCTAGAAGAGCTTCCTCAGCGTGAACACATTGCACACACTCGCTCATCGGTGACCCGACGTCAGCGAACCTTCGGTTATACCGAAGAAGAGCTCCGCATCATGCTTGCCCCCATGGCAAAGAATGGTGCTGAGCCTCTAGGTGCGATGGGCACTGACACTCCTATTGCTGTGCTCTCTTCGCGACCACGTCTGCTCTTCGATTACTTTGTTCAGCAGTTTGCTCAGGTCACTAACCCACCCCTCGACTCCATTCGTGAAGAGGTAGTGACCAGCCTCAAATTGGGACTGGGGCCTGAACGCAACCTATTGGATGCCACTGCTGCACACACCGAGCAGGTTGTTCTTGATTTCCCCGTTATTGACAACGATCAGTTGGCTAAAATTCTCCACATCCACTCTGCAACAGGTGCACGCGAAGCGATTAAGCTCAACGGTTTGTACCGTGTTGATAAGGGTCCCAAAGCAATGGAAAAGCGCATAGCTCAGCTGTGCGAAGAAGTTGATGCTGCGATTACCCAGGGCATCAAATTCATTGTGCTTTCTGACCGTGATTCAAACGCGGACTTAGCGCCGATTCCTTCCCTCTTGATGCTTTCGGCAGTTCACCACCACCTCATCCGTACAGAAAACCGAACAAAGGTTGGAATTGTTGTTGAAGCTGGAGACGTGCGTGAGGTCCACCACGTGGCAGTCCTTCTCGGCTACGGCGCTTCTGCAGTGAACCCCTATCTCGCGATGGAAACCTGTGAACAGCTCGTTCGCGATGAATATGTGACAGGTGTCTCAGCTGAGAAAGCTACCAAGAACGTCATCAAAGCACTCGGTAAGGGTGTTCTCAAGGTGATGAGCAAGATGGGTATTTCTACCGTTTCTTCTTACACCGGCGCTCAAACCTTTGAAGCTGTCGGCTTATCGCAGGAATTCGTTGACCAATACTTCACTGGTACAAACAGCAAGCTGGGTGGCGTTGGCATCGATGTCATTGCTGCTGAAAACCTTGCTCGTCATTCATCGGCCTATCCTTCGGATGGCTCACCTCTCACCACTGAACGACTGACCACGGGTGGAGAATTCCAATGGCGTCGTGATGGCGCTCCTCACTTGTTCAACCCGGAAACAGTTTTCAAGCTGCAGCACTCTACCCGCGAACGTCGTTTCGATGTCTTCCGCGAGTACACCAAACTCGTAGACGACCAGAGTCGTGAATTGATGACACTGCGTGGTCTCTTCGCACTCGAGAGTGGCAGCCGTCCTGCTGTCCCACTTGACGAAGTGGAATCGGTCGAATCAATTGTCAAGCGGTTCTCAACCGGCGCTATGAGTTATGGTTCAATTTCTCCTGAAGCACACGAGACGCTGGCTATTGCCATGAACTCCATTGGTGCCAAGAGCAACACTGGTGAGGGTGGAGAAGACGTTGCGCGTCTGCTTGATCCCACTCGTCGCTCTGCAATCAAGCAGGTTGCTTCTGGTCGCTTTGGCGTCACCAGCATGTATCTGACCCATGCCGATGACATTCAGATCAAGATGGCTCAGGGCGCTAAGCCCGGAGAAGGTGGACAGCTCCCTAACAACAAGGTCTATCCCTGGATTGCACGTACTCGTCACGCAACTGCGGGTGTTGGTCTCATTTCTCCGCCACCGCACCACGACATCTATTCGATTGAAGACCTCAAGCAACTCATCTTCGATGTCAAGCGAGCAAACCCTGCTGCACGTGTTCATGTGAAGCTGGTGAGCCAGTCAGGTATTGGCGCTGTTGCAGCAGGTGTATCCAAGGCACTCGCTGATGTGATCCTGATTTCTGGCCACGATGGCGGTACCGGAGCTAGCCCGTTGAACTCACTCAAGCACGCAGGTACACCCTGGGAGCTTGGTCTCGCTGAAGCTCAGCAAACTCTCATGCTCAACGGTATGCGTGACCGTGTGTCTGTTCAGGTAGATGGTCAACT
>JBEGKV010000021.1:0-8386 GCA_041183925.1 Actinomycetota bacterium | reverse complement strand
CACATCAAAAACGAACCCCCGATGAAGAATTCAGGGACTGTGTGGGGATATCAACGATGTTGTGGGACAGATATCAACGATGTCGTGAACCTAGACACCCCATCTTCCGCCAAAGAAAAAGACCGCCCACAGTGGCGGTCTTTTTTATTGTGGCGCGGTGTTCAGAATGAGATCTACAAATCGGTTGACGTCGTCTTGTGCATCTGTAAGCCATGGCATACCGGTCTTGTGGGTCCTGAGGGTGACAACCCCATGCATGTAAACCCAGAGTTGAGTTGCCTGCCGAAATAGTGCAATGTCTGAGTTGAAATGCTGCGCAACCAATATCGCCAGTTGCCCAATGAGATCAAGTCCCGGTTTGTTTGCTTCTTGATGTGAAACGGGGTCATCGGTTGTTTCAAACAACAACTGATAGCAACCTGGGTTGGCAATTCCCCACTTCACATACGCATGAGCAATTTCCCTAATCTTGCCCTCGGGAACACTACTTCTCACAGCAGCAACAGCTAGTTCCTGTTCAAGCTGTTCAAAAAGCTGAGCTACCACGGCCAGCAGAAGTTCCAGTTGAGAATCAAAATGTCGGTACGCCGCTCCTGGTGCAACGCCGGCTCTCTCAGAAATTTCTCGCATGGTGGGAAAGCGAATTTCCCGAGGCTCGATGAGGAGTTCGATAGTGACATTCACCAACTCCTGCTTGAGTTTTCCCTGACGCCGAACACCGCTCGAAGCAGCGGTTTCTGTGACAGTTTCGGGATCGGTTGACATCGTGAACAACTGTATACTAAGTTGTGTGAACACTTGTTCACACAACTTGAACGGACTCCTCATGAGCCCACGCTTCCCTCTCCTCGTTCTCGGACTGGCTTGCGCCCTAGGTGTTGTCGGCTGCAGTTCGACTACTTCGAGCACATCAAGTGCTGACGTAGTGGACATCACTGATGTCGTCCTCACGAACATGAGCGGGGACTGCGCTGAGTACGCGGCAGGCTATGAAGCCAACGTCATAGATGTTGAACGTGACTTGGGCATGACATTCCTAATTACGACTTCAATGACGGTTCTGGCCACTTTGCTGAACCAGTTGCTGAGCAGAAAATCTCGGTGAAGATTCCACGGAATCCCAGCATGGCAAGTTCCCCCGCTGAACTCTCCTTGCTCACCTACAACGCAGTCATGCTCAATGGGGTTGTACTCGATCAGATTGCTAATGGTTGCTACAAGCCAGGTGATGCAGCAGCTGACAAAGACGGCAATGTTGCCAATGGTTGTGGCCTCTGGGTTGACTGGAGACTAGACCCTATGGGGCTTGTGAATTTTGGCACTGACTCCCACAATGGTCACACTCAACCGGGTGGTTTGTATCATTACCACGGCAACCCCCTAGCTTTGTTTGATCCACTTGAGACCGACCAAGGTTCCCCCGTTATTGGTTTCGCAGCTGATGGTTTTCCAATTTATGGACCTCACTACATTGACCCCACCACAGGTGAAATGCGCGAAGCGGTTTCTGGCTACACCCTCAAAGACGGTGACCGGCCAACTGGAGATTCCAGTCCCGGCGGTAGCTACGACGGTACATACATCCAGGACTACGAGTTCACTGATGCGGGCACGCTGGATGAATGCAACGGCATGACTGTTGACGGCCAGTATGGCTACTACGTAACGAAGAGCTACCCCTACGTCATGGCCTGTTACACGGGCACACCAGATGTGAGCTTCTTCAAATTCTGGGATATTGCCTGGTGGATTCTTGGTGGCCTCGTAGCCCTCATCGCCCTCATCACAGCAACCATTGTGTTTCTTTACCGCAGAAGTAAAAAGAAGAAGGCACTCACCACTGATAAGGAAAAGCTATGAAAAAGATTGCTGGAATTTCAGTAACTGTTGTTGCTGTTATTGCCGTGATCGTGGCGTGGGTACTCATATCTTCTGGGACATCAACCACAGCCGTTGCTTTAGGTGCACCTGGGGTGGATGCCTCCGCTTTTGAGGAAGGTTCCCTCACCGAAGCCATCGCGGAGGAGCCTTGCACCCTGACCAACGGCGCGGAAACCACCTGTTACCGCGTCACCGTGACGGGGACTCCGGTTGGCACCACCATCGGCCCGTTCTGTCCGACAACAACTTCTACCTCAGCTCAAGACTCCGGAATCTGGCTTGACGGCAGCAAGATCTACGACGCTGACGGTCAATTCATTCTTGACTTGAGTGATATCTATGGCGACGCCAAGTGGAAACTTTACGACGAGCAAGGGAACGTCAACGTCACCGACACCAAGGAAGCCTTCCAGGGCGCGGCAAGACCAGACGTAGAGGAGGCATACAAATATCACTGTGTTGAAGGCACCTACGAATGGACTGAAACAGGCAAAGCTGTGCCCATTTCGATGCTGGTGCCGGTGACACCAGTCAAAGCTTCTTCTGCGAGCACTACTTCAGGAACAGATTTAGGAGTCACTCTCAACGGTTTGGTCATTGCCCCCTCAGCTCCCGTTGACGCAATACTTGGCGCTTATACAATTGCCGCATTTGATGACTGCGGTGGGCACTTTAATCCCATTGAGGGATACCACCTTCATGCTTTTACAGATTGTGAAGGAACTCACTACGACTCCAGCGTTGAAGACCCCGATGCAGAAACCCATCTGATTGGATACGCACTAGACGGTGTCGCTGTGTTTGCCCCACTGTCCAGCAAGAGCACCATCGAGTTAGACGAGTGTAATGGCCGCACAACCACGAAGGATGGCTACCACTACTACGCCCAATCGGCCGAGAAAAACCGTGTCTTAAAGTGCTTCCTGGGACTTACGGCTGTTGATGACAGCAAACAACAGGGACCGCCACCGCGTTAGCTGGAGTAAGTAAAGTTCCAGTCATCTATTCAGAATCCCCCATCTTCCGCCAAAGAACATGACCTCACTCAGGGCGGTCATTTTGCTTGAGTCGACAGGCTCATCGGATTTCTGGGTAGGTGAGAACCAGGGCGTAACCCGCACAGCATGCGGGTTACACATTCCAGATGACGAGAAATAATTCCCCAAACTTCTCTCGACGAGTTCAACTAATTGAGGGGAATGCGGTACTGAACGAAACCTGACTCAGGCGTGTAAGAGTCATAGAGTTTGCGAGCAGTTTCATTGGTCTTTTCTGTACTCCAGTAAAGCCGGCTGGAACCAGCTTTCTCCGCAATGACGCGAACTGCATCTATCAACGCTCGCCCCGCTCCGCTTCCGCGAAGAGCTGGATCGACAAATACATCTTCGAGATAGCAATAGTTGTGGGCCGCCCAGGTGGAGGTTTGAAAGGAATAGTGAACGATGCCGCACACTTCGCCGTCTTCTTCAGCCACAAGCCCGTGGATGTTGAAATCGCTGTCATGCAGCCTCGTCCAGGTCAGTTCGTTTTGTATTTCCGGGATATCCGCGTGATAAAAATCGATATATCCGCGCCATAAATTGAGCCAAGCTTGCTTGTCACCCTCACGGATTTCTCGAATTTGAATCATGAGCCAAACCTAGGGGAATAAATGAGAGTGAAGTGCGTTGTGTCTATCAACACCAAACAATGGAGTTTCACATGAATGGATTTTTCGTAGAGTGCACCTTCAAGCCCGGCACTGATATGTCCGAGGTGATGAAAGTGGTGGAAGAAGAAAAATCAAAAGTCGCTGAACTCAAAGCTGATGGGCGTCTGGGACAGATCTTCCTCGCTGTTCCTCAGGGAAAAGTTTTCATCGAACTCAATGCGGACAATGCTGAATCTGCGGATGCCACAGTGAGAGAACTACCCATGTCTGTGTGGTGGGACCTCGAGATCTTCACTCTCTCTGGACGCGCATAACCTGCTTCTTTTTGGTGAGTCCGTAGCCGGAACTCATTCGTGAGAGAGTATTCCCATGCCCACTCCCGTTGATTTCGTCACCGTCTCCACAGCTGGACTCGAGTCTTCCCCTTGGGCAGAGAACCTGGCAGGTTTGCGCGCCAATGAGGCGCGTTACTTCAAGAACAAGTACGACATTGTTTTCGAGACAACACCAGCTCAGGAAGCTCCCGAGCTCGTGGACTACGTGGCCAAGGTGTTGCTCGAGCGAGAGATCGTGGTTTCCTCCACGCCACTTGAAGTCACCGAAATGATGGTGGACGCTGCCGAGGGCCTTATTCGTTGGACGTATGTGTTTTACGAAAGTGGTTTGGCGGTCAACGTGCTTTACACCGTTGATACCCCTAAAAAGCGAGCAGTAGGGTTCAAGCTTTCTATGGGCATGGACGTGCCAGAAGAACTCGCAACCAAGTTCAAGTTCGCACGCATGAAGTCGAAGCTTGCCGGTGAAATCCGGGGCAGCTTTTTTGTCGTGAAAGGTGAGTACTAACTCACCACAGCATGGGACGTTCGACGTCCTTCGTTGCATCATCCGGGAAGTGCGCGAGCTCGGTCGAGCCAGCACGAATACACAACCACTGCAACTGACCTGAGCCCCCGGGAGTTGCACGCCACGTGCGCCACGTTCCTGGGCTCACGCGCACAACCGAACCGGCTGACACCTCGACCAAATCATTATCAAGACCCATTTGACCTTCGCCGGCCAGGAACACATAGAGTTCTTCCACGTCAGAGTGGGTGTGCCAGTAACCTGCCTCTTCGCCGGGTTCCATTGCATTGGATGTCATGCCGATGTATTGGTTCGTCATCTCGTGGTCCACAACTCGGCGACCATCTCGAGAGGTATCCGGCCTGAACCCGCCAAAGTGTTCGCGCCATGAATCAGGGGCACCAATGTTGACTACTTCATATCCGCTCATGCCCTCAAGCTAACAGGACACGGGCTCTGAAGCTACAGCGAAAGCAAGGAATTCAGGAGAAGACTGCAGTTATGAAAAATCCTTGGATTCGAGCACTCTACATTTTTGTTGTGTTCACCTGTATTGCGTTCACCATCAACATGATTATCAGCGGTGGCACCACCAGCTCAGTCCTGCTGACCAGCGCCATCTCCGGAGTGATCTTCACCATCGCGATGTCGATTTATCTCTCCGTGGTGGCTAAGCGACGAGCAAAAGCTCAGAGCAAGGACTAGTTCGCCACCAGGAACAACATGTATTGGCCACCACCTGAAGTGATCTGAGTGGTCACCTCAAGGTCTGGCACGTAGCGGGAAAGTCGATCCAGCAACCACTCAGAGGCCTGATCTGCATCCTCTTGGCTGGGGCACCGAGCAATAACTTCCCGGCCACCTTTTCTTTGCAGTCGATCCACCGTTGCCACGATCGGCGAAGGGTCAACAACGAGCAGCTCAGGAGACCAGGGGACAACTGGTGCTTTCTTGCCCTTCATCGTGTTGCAGTCACGGTGAGCAAGACGCTCCACCGTGACAACGTTCTTCTTGCTCTTTGCAACGGAGTAGCTGTCCACGCTCGGACCACGATCGGAGTTCACCGACGCATCGGGGTCCACGGGGGCATCACACAACCAGCAGCGCCAGTTGTCGCGCTCGCCTACTTCGTTTAAATCACTCATGCCTTCAGGCTAAATGATGATTGAAGTTAGACCAGCATGAAGATGGCAACGAGAGCCAAAAGTGCGGCTAACACGATGCTCGGAATGGCGCCCTTGCTGTCGTTGTGACGGAAGTGCCAGATGGCAGCACCGATCATCAACACAGCGAGGCAAACCGCGGCTGCCAGCTGAAGAATCCCTAGACCCACGAGTCCTGGCAGGACGAGACCAATACCACCCAGCAATTCAGCCCAGCCGATGAGTCGAACAGTGCGGGTGCTGTATTCCGTGACCCAGTGCATCTTGGGGGCGAGCTTCTCAGTGGGCTGGAAAGCTTTGGTTGCTCCCGCGAACACAAAAACCACGGCGAGCAGCAAATCTAGAATCGACAAAACGATGGACATAAGAACCTCCAGAAAATAGGAGATACCCTTTTGTTCCCCCACACCCAGACTAACCAAGTGTGCGAGTGGTTTATTCCCGGCTAGAGGCGGTTGAGAATAAAGGCGACTCGTTCTTCGGCCGACAGCACGGGTACCCGAACAACATCAAACTTCATCGCCTCATAGGTGGCGACGAGGTAGTCCTGAATTTGTTCTTGGGTGTGCACATCTTCGATGCGCGATCCGTCATCGTCCAGAGTGAGCAGATCAAGAATGAAGACCCGGCGATACCTCGCGCGTTCTGACGCTGCGTGAATCTCCGCGTCTTCCTCAATCTGAAGAAAGTGGGCATAGGCCAAACCATCTGGAATTCCTCGGTCGAGGAAAACTATCTCGTTCGGGTCGAGGGTGGCTTCGGAGGCAAGTTGACGTGTGAGAATCTCCTGCTGAAACTCATGGGCATCTCCCCGAATCTCCTCGAGAGTGCGGCCTTTAGCCATCTCCTCCACGATGATGGCGCGAGCCTGCTCATCGGTGACGTGATATCCACGGTCACGGAGGAGATCAATTGTGGTGCTTTTGCCCGAGCTCGGTCCCCCACTAATCACATACCAGGGAGGCGAATCCACGGAGCTCATCAGAAGGGGTAAAAGAAGTAGGAACTACTTCTTTCCCTTTTCTAGAGCGGCCGCCTTGAGATCGCCCATCAACACAGCAGCGCCGCCTTCAACAATTCCCTGAGCCGCATACTGCTCGAGACGTTCACGAGAGTCAGCGATGTCGAGGTTACGCATGGTCAACTGACCAATACGGTCTTCCGGACCAAAGGCAGCATCTTCCACGCGCTCCATGGAGAGCTTGTCTGGGTGATAGCTCAGAGCAGGACCAGAGGTGTTAAGGATCGTGTAATCGTCACCGCGGCGCAGGCGGAGCGTGACTTCACCGGTGACGGCAGAACCCACCCAGCGAACAATCGATTCACGCAGCATGAGAGCCTGAGGGTCGAACCAGCGACCTTCATACATCAGGCGACCCAAGCGACGACCTTCGGTGGCGTAGTTCGCGAGAGTGTCCTCGTTGTGGATGGCATTGAGCAAACGTTCGTAGACGATGTGCAGCAGGGCCATGCCAGGTGCTTCATAAATGCCACGGCTCTTGGCCTCGATGATGCGGTTTTCTACCTGGTCAGAGATGCCGAGTCCGTGGCGACCACCAATAGCATTGGCTTCGAGTACCAGCTCAACGGGGTCGTCATAACGCTTTCCGTTAATCGAGACGGGGCGACCTGCTTCGAACGCAACGGTCACTTCTTCAGTCTTAACCTCGACGTCATCTCGCCATGCGGCGACACCCATGATGGGGGTGACCAGGTCGAGACCCTGGTCAAGGTGTTCGAGGAGTTTTGCTTCGTGGCTGGCGCCCCAAATGTTGGCATCGGTCGAGTAGGCCTTCTCTTTGGAGGCGCGGTAGGGAAGGTCACGCGCGAGGAGCCATTCGCTCATCTCGTGACGACCACCCAGTTCTTCTACGAACTCTGCATCCAGCCACGGCTTGTATATGCGCAGGGCAGGGTTAGCCATCAGGCCGTAGCGATAGAAACGCTCAATGTCATTGCCCTTGTAGGTGGAACCATCGCCCCAGATGTCCACGCCATCATCGTGCATGGCACGAACCAGCATGGTTCCAGTGACAGCACGGCCCAGTGGGGTGGTGTTGAAGTAGGTCTTACCCGCAGTGCGAATGTGGAAGGCGCCACACTGCAGAGCAACCAGGCCTTCTTCCACCAACGGTCCACGGCAGTCAATCAGGCGGGCAATCTCAGCGCCGTATTCCAGTGCGCGCGCAGGAACGCTGTCAATATCAGGTTCGTCGTATTGGCCAATGTTGGCGGTGTACGTGCAGGGAATCGCACCCTTTTCACGCATCCAGGCAACAGCAACAGAAGTGTCGAGACCGCCAGAGAATGCAATACCCACGCGCTCGCCCACGGGCAGAGAAGAAAGAACCTTAGACATAGCTCAATTCTACTTTGACGAGACAACGGGCTCTGTTCGCCCCTAGCATGGCAACATGTTGCCCCGTTCTTTTCCTTCCGCACGTGTGATTGATCCCCACAGCGTTCCTTCCTTGCGCTGGGGAATTCTGGGGGCTGGCGGAATAGCTGAGATCTTTGCTGACGCAGTGCATTCACACACGGGGCAACGCATCACGGCAGTGGCATCTGCAACCCCCGGTAAGGCAGAAGCTTTTGCCCTCTCGAGGGATATTCCACACGTTCACTCCTCGTATCAAGAACTGGTGTCCCGTTCCGATATCGATGTTGTGTATGTCGCGACGACGCACCAATTCCACACCGAACATGCACTCCTGGCTCTTGCTGCCGGGAAGCACGTGTTGGTGGAGAAACCATTCGCCACAAACCCCGAAGATGTGCTGAGAATCCAGGCAGCTGCCACCCAGGCGGGTGTTCTTGCCATGGAAGCAATGTGGACGAACTATCTGCC
>JBEGKV010000020.1:0-7409 GCA_041183925.1 Actinomycetota bacterium | reverse complement strand
ATGAGTAGGAACCCCGTTCATGTCGGCCTCTATGACGATGTTGCTCAGGTTCGACATGTCGCACTAGGACAGCAGGCAGACGTCGTTGTTGTCGCTCCAGCAACAGCAAACACCCTGGCTACCATAGCTGCAGGGTTGGCGCCGGACTTGTTGGGAAACACCATTCTGGCTCGACGAGGACCGCTGGTTGTTGCCCCCGCTATGCACACCGAGATGTGGGAAAATCCGGCAACTCAGGCAAACATCTCTGTTTTGCGCGATCGCGGCATTCTCGTAGTGGGACCAGGTGTGGGGCAACTCACAGGTGCAGATTCTGGTGTGGGGCGCATGAGTGAACCTGAAGAAATTGTTCAGGCCGTCTATGACGCCGCCACTCCCATACATCAAGATTTAGCGGGAAAACGCATAGTGATTACTGGCGGTGGAACACGTGAACCACTGGATCCAGTTCGATTCATTGGCAATCGTTCATCAGGCAAACAGGCAGCTGCCCTAGCAGAGCGCGCACTTCGTCGCGGTGCTGACGTGACACTCATAGGTTCTCATCTGGAGGTTCCCGTTCCTACGGGAGTTACTTATGTAGACGTCTCTACCGCAGCTGAAATGCTCAATGCCGTTATTGGTTTGAGTCCTTCGATGGACATCATCATTATGGCGGCTGCTGTAGCTGATTTCAGGGCGGAAGATGTCAGCGAGAACAAATTGAAAAAAGATGCATCAACTGAAAACATAAGCATTCGTCTGGTGAAAAACCCAGATATTCTCGCTGAGCTCGTCGCGATACGGACCGAAGGCCAGATCATTGTAGGTTTCGCTGCAGAAACAGGTGAACCCGGTAAGTCCGTTCTTACCTTGGGTAAAGAAAAGCTTGCCCGTAAAGGATGTAACTTTTTGGTTCTCAACCAGGTGGGTTGGAACAAAGGATTTGGAACAGACAGTAATACGGTGACAATCCTTGGTGCTCAAGGCGATATCCTGAGAGAGGTTTCGGGGTCAAAACTGGCCTTGGCGGATATGGTACTCGACACGTTCGCCTAACAACACTGTCCGAACGTATTGAGAAATTTATGGATTAATGAGCGAACTTCGCCTTTTTACGTCCGAATCAGTTACTGAGGGTCACCCTGACAAAGTCTGTGACCAAATCTCAGACAGTATTTTGGACAATTTACTATCCCAAGACATCACTTCACGCGTAGCAGTAGAAACACTCGTGACGACTGGCCTCGTCCACGTCGCAGGGGAAGTAACTACTGACGGCTATGCAGAAATTCCTGACATCGTGCGTAACGTTGTCAAGGACATCGGTTACACCTCGTCAGACATCGGTTTCGATGGCGAAAGTTGTGGCGTTTCTGTGTCCATCGGTCAACAATCACCTGATATTGCCAACCTGGTTTTTGGCCAGGAAGAACAGGGTGCTGGTGACCAGGGAATTATGTTTGGATACGCAACAACTGAGACTGCTCAGTTGATGCCTCTGCCCATCTATCTTTCACACCGCATTGCAGAACGTCTCGCTCAAGTGCGCAAGAGCGGCGAACTTGGCTACCTACGCCCAGATGGAAAGACCCAGGTCACGATTGGCTATGAGGGAATCATTCCTCGCACTGTAGAGACTGTGGTTGTCTCGACACAGCACGCACCACAAGAGGACGAATCCTTGGATTCACTTCGCCGTGATGTTCTGGAAGCTGTCATCAAGCCTGTTCTTTCCGAAGCAGGTTTTGATTCCGCAGACACTCGATTCATGGTTAACCCCATGGGCAAGTTTGAAATCGGTGGTCCCAAGGGTGACGCTGGTCTGACAGGCCGCAAAATCATCGTGGATACCTATGGAGGCGCGAGCCGCCACGGTGGTGGTGCATTCTCAGGTAAGGACCCCTCAAAGGTTGACCGGTCGGCAGCATATGCAATGCGTCACGTTGCCAAGAATGCCGTAGCTGCTGGCTTCGCTGAAAAGCTTGAAGTTCAGATTGCTTATGCAATCGGTGTGGCCCAGCCTGTCGGTCTCTATGTAGAAACCTTCGGTACCGGCAAGGTAGACGACGAGATCATTATCAATGCAATTCGCGACACTTTCGATCTCAGTCCTGCTGGCATCATTCGTGAGCTCGACTTGCTACGTCCTATTTACCGTCACACTGCGGCCTATGGCCACTTTGGTCGTGAACTTCCAGATTTCACTTGGGAAAAACTCGACAAGGTTGACGAATTGCGCCGTAAGGCCGGACTTTAGTCTGTGGCTCACACCCCTGAATTTGTGAGTGTGTTGTTGGACACACCGCTACCTCAGCTTGATCATATTTTTGAGTACCGTGTTCCTGAACATTTGAGCGGTCAGATCACAGCCGGGTTCAAAGTTTCAGTTCCCCTACGCGGGGGTAGCCGGTTTGCTGAAGGTTATGTCACTGCTGTCTCAGGTACTGCAGAATTCTCGGGAGAACTTCAGTTCGTCAACAAACTCATTAGTTCCATCCCGATTGTTCTCCCCGAGACGTTAGAACTTGCACGGCAAGTTGCAAACCGCCAAGCGGGATCAGCCAGTGATGTGCTTCGACTCGCTATCGCACCGCGTTACGTCCGAACAGAAAAAGCTTTCGTCGCTACACAAGACGAAATTATGTCCTTCGAGGGGCCAACACCAGAGCCCAACCCGCAGCTTAACGGGACTGCACTTCAGCCAGGCAGCCGTTATGCGCTTCATGTCCCACCAAGCCTGATTTCAACTCACAATTCAGAAGAAGCGCCTAACTGGGTTCAACACATTCTCTATCTTGCAGGGACAGAGCTTTCACGCGGACGAAGCACAATCATTGCTGTTCCAGACTTTCGAGACATCGAACTTGTCGAACAGGCACTGCAAGCATCAGCTCTCGCCGCTCACTTCATTCGTGTAGATGCCAGATTGAGCGGTCCAGAACGTTATGGAAATTATCTGCGTTCGCTTCGAGCTCCTGTTGTGATTCTGGGCAATCGATCTGCCGTCTTAGCTCCTGCACACCAACTCGGGTTGATTGTGATGTGGGATGACGGTGATCACAACTTCGAAGAGCCATTGGCTCCCTACGCCCACAGTCGTGATGTCGCTTTGATTCGACAAGCGAATACCGATTGTGCACTGATTTTTGCCAGTCACACTCGTTCACTCGAGGTGCAACGTCTGGTAGAGCTCGGTTGGCTCCAGGAGTGGGACGTGACTGCGACGGAAACGCTTCATATTGTGCTCACTGATAGTGATCAACTTCCAGATGATGGAGCCCCCGCTCGAATTCCAGCTCAAGCTTTGCTCGGTGCAAAGAAAGCTCTGGAAAAAGGACCTGTCCTTATACAAGTGGCTAGTCCTGGATTCGCTCCAGCAATGGTGTGCGGGGGATGTCGCGAGAGGGCGCGCTGTCTGAGCTGTCAGGGGCCGCTACATGTCGCAAGGCGGGGGAGCGTTGCCAGCTGTCGGTGGTGCGGACAGATGGCCTCTACGTGGTCTTGTGTCGGCTGTGGTTCAGCCGCCCTTCGACCCATTGCCGCTGGAAGTGAAAGAACTTCAGATGAAATTGGCCGAGCATTTCCTGGTGTCCACATCATCGTTGCCGATGGCAATCATTTGGTTACTCATGTTTCAGACAAGCCAGCCATTGTTATTGCAACTCCGGGAGCGGAGCCTCGTGTCTCAGGGGGATATGCAGCAATCTTGTTGTTAGACGGGGAACGTCTGCGTGGGCGAGAAGCTTTGCGAGCTGAGGAAGATGTGCTCCGAAACTGGAGTAATACCATCACGCTCGCTCGATCCGATTCCACAATTTTCATGACAGGTGCAGGCCCCATTCTGGGCCCGACACTTCAAGAGTGGAATCAACCTGCGTGGGCACAACGTGAACTTGGAGATCGCCACAGTCTCAAGCTTCCTCCTGTTGTTCGTGTTGTTTCGGTGGCTGGTTCGCTCGATGTCGTCACCAAGACTTGCGATGAACTCCCCAACTTGTCGGGAAGTAAGGTGTTAGGCCCAGTTGGTTTAGGTGACGGATCGGCGCGAGCACTCATTATGTTCGAATACAAAGATGGTGATGCATTAGCGAGCTATTTGCGTTCGTGTGTCGTGACGTCAGCCACGCGTTCAAAAAAACCATCCACTGGCAATGTGCACACACAGAGGGTACTTAGACTGAGAGTGCGTTTTGATGATCCGGATATCGATGCGCTCTAGGACTTTAGTAAGGCAGGTGTCGTGAAGATTATCTTTGCTGGCACTCCTGCGGCAGCTGTTCCCACTCTTCGTGCATTGATTGACAGTGGTCATGATGTGGTGTCTGTTCTGACGCGTCCTGATGCCCCCGTCGGTCGCAAGCGTGTGTTGACACCTTCCCCTGTTGCTCAAGTAGCACAAGAAGCTGGCATACCTGTCATGTATGCCAGCAGAATTGATGAATCCATCCATCAGCACATCTCCAAGCTGGGCGCCGATCTTGGCGTCGTTGTTGCTTATGGCGCTCTTCTTCCACAAGCCACATTGGACGCTCCACGCTTAGGGTGGATCAACCTTCATTTCTCCCAGCTCCCCCACTGGCGCGGTGCAGCTCCTGTTCAGTGGCAGATAATCTCGGGGGCAACTGAAGCAGGCTCATCAGTATTTTCGCTCGTAGAAGAACTCGATGCGGGAAAGATTTTTGACACTCGTTCCTATGCGATCAACCCCGACGAAACCAGTGGTGAGCTACTGTCTCGATTGAGCGAATTGGGGTCACATCAAGTTCTCGAGGTTATAGATTCACTTGCAACTGGAAAGGCCCAATTCAAAGATCAAGTAGGGGAAAGCACCTATGCACGAAAGCTTTCCCTTGAAGATGGCCACCTAGATACTTCCTCCCACGTAGCAGTTGTGTATGACCGTTTTCGTGGAGTGACCCCTGAGCCAGGTGCATTTGTGCTGGTCGACTCCGAGCGCCTCAAGATCCTGTCGATGGCGCGAAGTGAACATACCGTTCCGCCCGGGTGCATCCGCATTCGAGAGAAAAAAACGATTTTGGGTTGCAGTGATGGCTCTCTTGAACTCATCACTGTCCAGCCTGCTGGAAAGCAAGGTATGTCTGCGTCAGATTGGTTCCGCGGACTCCGTGTAGAAGAAGTGGAAGTTTCATGACCGAAGATACTCGGCCCCGTCACAAACAACCCAGACGATCCCGACCTATCACGCCTGCACGACTCGTAGCATTCGAAGTATTGATGGCTGTTGATGAGGATGATGCGTATGCCAACTTGGCGTTGCCGGCAAAAATCAAAGAGTTTGGTTTGTCCAGCAACGATGCCGGGCTTGCCACTGAACTGACCTACGGAACCCTGCGCATGCAGGGCTTTTATGACAAAGTCATCTCCAACGCAGCAGCTCGGGATATTGAAACTATCGACTTAGTTGTATTGAACATTCTGCGACTTGGCGTCCACCAACTTCTCAACATGCGAGTAGCCACACATGCTGCCGTGGACGAAAGCGTGAATTTAGCCGAACATATGGCCTCCCTCGGAGCGGTCGGTTTTGTCAATGCTGTTCTGCGTCGAACAAGCAGACATGATGTTGAGGATTGGCAAGACTTTGTCACGCGTGACATCGGCAATACCGAGGAACGACTTGCAGTTCTGTATTCCCACCCCGTGTGGATTGTTCGCTCGTTGAAACAATCTTTAGAGGCAGAAGGTCGCGGGGAAGAGTTGGAAGCGCTTCTCGCGGCTGACAATGTCAACCCTCGAGTCACATTGGTTGAATTGCCTGGTTTTGTTGATACCAATGATGAGGTTGAGGGTGAGCCCACATATTACTCACCCGTGGGCATGTCCCTCATAACCGGGGGAGACCCCACTCGTTTTGCGCGAGTGCGAGAAGGTGTTGTTCGCGTCCAGGACGAGGGTTCTCAGTTAGCAGCATTGACCTTGTCGCGGGGTGTTGACTCAAAGGATCATGAACAATGGCTTGACATGTGCGCTGGCCCTGGAGGGAAGGCCGCACTCCTTGCTGCTGAGGCAGCAGAGGTTGGAGCTGTGTTTATAGCAAATGAAGTTATCCCTGCGCGTGCAGATCTTGTTCGCAACGCACTTGAGGTTTTGCCAGGAGTTGAAGTCATCACAGGTGACGGTCGAGACATTGGTGCGACAAATCCCAACAGCTTTGACCGTATTCTTCTTGATGCTCCATGCACAGGTCTGGGTGCTCTCCGTCGTCGTCCCGAAGCACGGTGGCGTAAATCGCCGAAAGATGTGGGCGATTTGACTGGCCTGCAAGCAGAATTACTGCGGAGTGCGATTCTTGCGTTGAAGCCGGGTGGCACCTTGGCCTATGTCACCTGTTCTCCTCATTTAGCTGAGACAAGAGGGGTAGTGGAGGGTGCTCTGCGTAAATACCCCACGGTTTCTGAGCTTGACGCGCGACAGGCTCTTTCAGGTGTGTCGATGGGTGAATTGGATCTAGCTGGTGACACAAAGTCTGTTCAATTGTGGCCACACCGTCACGGCACAGATGCAATGTTCATCGCCTTACTGACGAAGTCAGAATAGGCTCAACTCATGGGTATTCGTATCAATCCCAGCATTCTTTCTGCTGATTTTGTGAACATGCAAGATGGTTTAGATGCCATCGCCGCTGCTGACTTTGCACATGTGGACGTTATGGACAATCACTTTGTTCCCAACCTCACGTTCGGCCCCCAGATGGTCGGTCGTATTCACGACGTTTCTCCCGTGCCCCTTGATGTCCACCTCATGATTGAGAATCCCGAGCGATGGGCTCCCGGTTATGCAGAATTGGGTGCTTTTTCTGTCACTTTCCATGCTGAATCAACGGATAATCCGGTGGTTGTGGCTCGACGACTTCGAGAAATTGGTGCTCGAGCGGGTCTTGCCATCAAACCTGGTACCCCCATTGAGCCTTATCTGGAGCTGATGACAGAATTTGATCAGATTTTGGTGATGACGGTAGAGCCAGGTTTTGGTGGACAGTCCTTTATTGCTGATGTCATGCCCAAGCTCGGTCTTTTGCGTGAAGCGCGTGCCAAACAAGGCTTAGATGTCTGGCTGCAGGTGGATGGCGGGATTACCCTGGACACCATTGTGATCGCTGCCGAAGCGGGTGCAGACACTTTTGTTGCTGGTTCAAGCGTCTACAACAGTCACAATCCAGAAGCTGCAATTGAATCTTTGCGCACAGCTGCACACTCTGCTCACCAGCACTAGTTCACACACGGTAGCCTTAAGGTGTGAAATCCTTTGATTCTCTCTTTGAAGAACTAACCGACAAGGCCATTAACCGACCTGCCGGTTCTCGAACTGTGGCCGAGTTGGACGCCGGCGTCCATGCCATTGGCAAAAAGATTGTTGAAGAGGCAGCAGAAGTATGGATGGCTGCAGAGTACGAATCTCAGGAAGCA
>JBEGKV010000019.1:0-13992 GCA_041183925.1 Actinomycetota bacterium | reverse complement strand
CTGTTCCCCCGCCATGAAGAGGTGGAACTGAGCTGGAAGATTCTTGATCCCATCGAAGAATTCTGGGAAACCCAGGGTCAACCTGAACAATATGCACCTGGAACCTGGGGCCCTGCCTCTGCCGATGCTCTGATGGCCCGTGATGGCCGAGTGTGGAGACGTCCATGATTCTCGAACTTCCCAACACCACCACAGCCAAAGTTGCTAAGGAACTGGTCAACCTGCGCGAAGAAGGCGGCGCTGTCGCTCTCGGGCGCGTCCTCACCTTGCTTATTTCGACTACTCTCGGCCACGAAGAAGAAGCCATTGCAGCAGCAAACGAGGCCTCACGCGAACACCCTATGCGCGTGATCGTGCTGTCTGTTATTGAACCCGAGCACTCCATCTCGAACCGCTTGGACGCGGAAGTCCGCGTCGGCGGTGACGCGGGAGCAAGCGAAGTTATCGTATTGCGCGCCTATGGCCAGGTTGGCTCCGATGAACAAGGGCTCGTGACGGGTCTGCTCTTGCCTGATACTCCCGTCGTGGCGTGGTGGCCAGGGATTGCTCCTGAGAAAGTCTCGGAATCTCCTTTAGGCAAGATTGCGCAGTGTCGCATTACTGATGCGGCTGCTCAGGAAGATCCCATTGCCGCCTTGAGTGATCTTTCCACCACCTATGCCCCTGGTGATGCAGACTTTGCCTGGACCCGGCTCACCCTGTGGCGCACGCAGCTTGCTGCCGTGCTGGATCAGCCCCCGTATGAGCCCATCACCGAAGCCCATGTCACTTCCACCCCGGACTTCCCTTCCGCAAAGATGTTGGCCGCGTGGCTTCAGCTACAGCTCGGCGTCCCCGTCACCTGCGATTTGACCCGCACAGGGTTGAACTGGGATGGAATTCATGGCGTGCGTCTCATTCGTCCTTCCGGCGAGATTGAACTGACCCGGATCGAGCCAACAATTGCGCGCTTGAAGCAACCCAATCAGCCCACCCACGATCTGGCTATGCCCCGTCGCAGTCTGCGTGATTGCTTGGCAGAAGAATTGCGCCGCCTGGATCCTGATGAAGTATATGGACGCGTCGTCACCGAGGGCTTGCCCCAGATTATTGTGAGTGCCTAATGTCTGAAGAAACAACGCTCGAGGCCTATGCCGACAAGCAAGAACTCATTGACAACATCGACGAAATCTTCGAAACCACGGTGAAAGACCTCCTGGTTGAGCAAGATGCCGTCCACGTCGTGCTCACCGGTGGAACTGTCGGCATTGCTCTGTTGGAAAACATTGACCCTGGGCATGTTCTTGACTGGTCTCGCATCCACCTGTGGTGGGGAGATGAACGATTCGTTCCTGCTGGCTTCGTTCCTGCTGGCCATGCAGACCGTAATGAGGGTCAGGCGACAGCCGCCCTCATCCACCGCTTGCCTATCCCCGCAGAGAATGTTCACCGCATGCCTGCGTCAGACGCTGGTTTGAGCTTGGACGAAGCGGTGGACGCCTACGACGACGAATTGGCAAAGTACTGGCCTGAACTCCCCGAATTCGACATTACGTTCCTCGGCGTGGGCCCTGATGCACATATTGCCAGTTTGTTCCCCGGCCTCGAAGGCATTGACGTGGATGATTGTGCCGTGATTGCCGTGCGCAACTCCCCCAAGCCCCCCGCAGAACGCATCAGTTTGACACTCCCCGCACTCAACAACTCTAAAAACATCTGGGTGGTTGCTGCAGGTGCCGATAAAGCCGATGCAATCTATGCCGCATTTACCTCTGAAAACCCCTCAGAAGCGCCCGTGAGCGCCGTTGAGGGCACAGAAGAGACTGTCTTCTTCACAGATGAGGCTGCGGCTCAGCGCCTCATCGAGGAAGAAGAAGTGTAACTCCACGAACCAACAAGAAAACCCCCGCTGATTCAGCGGGGGTTTTCTTATTCAAGTTTTACTTGGTGGGCTTGACCGTTCCGCGGCGAACGCGGAGCTGGTGAAGCGCATCCTCAAGGATCTGCTCTGCCTCTTCAGGAGTGCGACGTTCCTTCACATAAGCCAAGTGAGTCTTATAGGGCTCAAGCTTGGCCAGCTCAGGTGGGTTTTCCTTGTCGCGACCTGCGGGCAAACCCGACTGTGGGCAGTCGATAATCTCAGGAATTTCTTCCTCGGGAAGGTTTGCCGCGAAGTGACGTACAGTCTCGTTACCGAGAGCATCCCAGTAAGAGATAGCGATACGTTCTGCGTGAATACCGTGATCTTGTTCACCCATGGGGCCTGCGCCTACGCGCGAGCCTCGGATTGCACTGCCTCCAGATGCCATGTTTAAGCTCCCTGGAACTTCGTAATGAGACCCAGACCCACGATGGACGCGATCCAGATCAAAGCCAAAATAATGGTGATGCGGTTGAGGTTGCGCTCAGCAACACCGGATGAACCCAGTGTTGAACTCATGCCGCCACCGAACATATCGGAGACGCCACCGCCGCGACCCTTGTGAAGGAGGATCAGCAGGGTGAGAAGCAGGCTCGTCAGGCCGAGCAGCACCTGCAGAACAATCTCAAGAATTACCATAAGGGACAGTCTACCGGACTAGATCACGTGCTTCTGGAACCTGGCGATGCTTGAGAACTCAGCAACGTCCAAGCTTGCGCCACCGACGAGAGCGCCGTCGATGTTGGGCTGGCGCATGAAGCCAGCAATGTTGTTGGCCTTGACCGAGCCGCCGTAGAGAATACGAGTGCGCTGCGCTGCAGCGTCACCCAGAACTTCGCCCAGAGCCACACGGATTGCGGCACAGACAGCCTCTGCCTGCTCTTCCGTGGCTACCTTGCCGGTGCCAATTGCCCAGACAGGTTCATAGGCAATAACGATGTCCGCATCCTGCGAAACACCCTCCAGCGCCTTCTTGAGCTGCGCTACAGGGACAGCGGAGGGTCCAAACTCTTCCAGTTCCGCTTCGGTCTCCCCCACACAGAGCACAGGTACGACGCCGTGCTTGAGCGCAGCTGTGACCTTGTTGCCCACGATCTCGTCGTTTTCCCCGTGGTACTGGCGACGCTCAGAGTGACCAATGATGACGTAGGAGCAGCCTAAGGACTTGAGGAAGCTTCCTGGTATTTCACCGGTGTAGGCGCCAGAGTCGTGCATGGACACATCCTGTGCACCATAGGCAAGCTCAAGCTTGTCCGCTTCGATGAGGTTCTGGACCGAACGAATGTCCGTAAAGGGCGGGAATACAGCCACCTCGACGTCGGTGTATTTGTGGTTGGCGTCTTTGAGGGTCCAGGCCAACTTCTGAACGAACGCAATTGCCTGGAGGTGATCCAGGTTCATTTTCCAGTTGCCCGCGATAAGCGGAGTGCGAGTGTTTACCATCCGAGGACCTCCAGGCCAGGCAGACGCTTACCCTCGAGGAATTCGAGGCTAGCTCCACCACCGGTTGAAATGTGACCGAACTGGTCATCAGCAAAACCAAGAATGCGCACAGCAGCAGCTGAATCGCCACCACCGACCACGCTCAGGCCATCGACGTCGGTCAATGCCTGTGCAATAGCGCGAGTTCCTTCGGCAAACGCGGGAATTTCAAAAACGCCCGCAGGGCCATTCCAGAACACAGTCTTCGATGCGCGAATCTGCTCCGCGAAAGCTTTACCAGTCTCAGGACCGATATCCAGGCCCATTCCCGTTGCGCCAAATGGTGTCTCTTCGAGCGCATCAGCTGGGGCAACGACATGCTCTGCATCTGCGCCAAATTTACTGGCCATCACAATGTCTGTGGGAAGAATGATGTTGACGCCGCGAGCCTTTGCATCTGCGATGTACCCGCGGACAGTGTCGAGTTGGTCCACCTCGAGCAGGCTGGCACCGACCTTGTAGCCCTGTGCAGCGAGGAATGTAAAGACCATGCCGCCGCCGACCAAAATAGTGTCCACGCGCGGAAGCAGGTGAGAGATCACGCCGAGTTTGTCGGAAACTTTTGAGCCACCCAAAACCACGGTGTAGGGGCGCTCAGGCTTTTCTGTCAGGCGATCGAGCACATCAAGTTCGGTTTCGATAAGCAGACCTGCTGCGCTGGGAACCAGCTTGGCCAGGTCATAGACAGAGGCTTGCTTGCGGTGAACAACACCAAATCCATCGGAAACCATCACGTCGCCGAGTTCTGCGAGCTGCGCCGCAAATGCGCCACGCTCTGCCTCGTCCTTGCTGGTCTCTCCCGGGTTGAAACGAAGGTTCTCGAGAACAGCTATCTGGCCATCAGCCAGAGAAGAAACGGCGTCCTGTGCCGAGCTGCCGACAGTATCGGTTGCAAATGCCACAGGTTTGCCCAGCAATTCGGCCAAGCGTAGTGCTGCAGGTTCGAGGCTGTACTTTGCCTCAGGTGCGCCGTCAGGACGCCCGAGGTGGCTCATCACCACGACCCGAGCGCCCTGATCCAGCAGAGAATTCAATGTCGGCAACGAGGCGCGGATGCGACCATCGTCGGTAATCACACCATCCTTAAGCGGAACGTTGAGGTCACAGCGGACCAGAACTCGCTTGCCAGCAAGCGAACCGAGAGAGGAAAGGGTGCGAAGTGCCATATTGAGTGTCTTTCTTTAGAGCTTGGCGCCAACGTATTCAGCAATGTCAACGAGACGGTTGGAGTAACCCCACTCGTTGTCGTACCAGCTGGAGATTTTGACCTGGTTGCCCAATACACGCAGCAGACCGGCGTCGAAGATTGAGGAGTGGGGGTCGGTCACAATGTCACTGGAGACGATTTCGTCTTCGGTGTACTTCAAGATGCCCTTGAGGTGACCCTCTGCAGCAGCCTTGAAAGCAGCCTTCACTTGCTCCTCGGTCACGGGCTTCTCCACCTGGATGGTGAGGTCAGTGATTGATCCGGTGGGCACGGGAACGCGCAGTGCGAAGCCATCAAGCTTGCCGTTGAGTTCGGGCAGGACCTTACCGATGGTCTTTGCAGCACCGGTGGAAGAAGGAACAATATTGATACCGGCCGCACGTGCACGGCGCAGATCCGAGTGGGGACCGTCCTGCAGGTTCTGGTCTGCGGTGTAGGCGTGCACGGTAGTCATCAGACCAGTGATGATGCCGAATTCCTTGTCGAATACCTGCACCAGAGGTGCGAGGCAGTTCGTGGTGCAGGACGCGTTGGAGATGACGTGGTCAGTAGCCGCGTTGTAGGTCTCATTGTTCACGCCCATCACGAAAGTCGGGATGTCGTTTCCAGTGGGAGGAGCAGAGATGATGACCTTCTTGGCACCAGCTGCAATGTGCTTCCCTGCAGAAGCGCTGTCGGTGAAGCGTCCGGTGGACTCAATCACGATGTCTACGCCGAGCTTGCCCCAGCCGAGGTCTGCAGGGTCACGCTCTGCAAGAACCTTGATCTTCTTGCCGTTGACGATGATGTTCTCAGCGTCATGAGTAACCTCAGCGTCTAGACGACCGGTAACCGAGTCGTACTTCAGCAGGTGCGCAAGCACCTTGGTGTCGGTGAGGTCGTTGACGGCAACAATTTCGATGTCGGCACCCTGTGCGAGTGCGGCACGGAAGAAGTTACGTCCGATACGGCCGAAGCCGTTGATTCCAACTTTGACAGTCACTTCGTCTCCAAGTGATGTTAGGGAGCGTCTCGCTCCGGATGGTGATGGTGGTGGAGGGATGGTATTTCTAGGGGAAAACAAGTTGAACGGGTGCCCCGAAAAGCTTCAGGACACCCGTTGTCAACTACTAAGAGAATAGCAGGACGCTGGATGCGCCCTTGCGAGCTGCCTCGAAACGCGCCGAGACATCAGCCCAGTTGATGATGTTCCAGAACGCAGTGACGTAGTCGCCCTTCACGTTCTTGTAGTCCAGGTAGAAGGCGTGCTCCCACATGTCGAGCATGAGCAGAGGAATGGTTCCTGCTGCAATGTTGCCCTGCTGGTCGTAGAGCTGCTCAATGATGAGGTTCTTACCCAGCGCGTCCCACGCGAGGAAAGCCCATCCAGAGCCCTGGAGGCCCATGGCTACAGCGTTGAACTGTGCCTTGAATGCGTCAAAAGAACCGAAGTACTCATCGATTGCTGCAGCGAGCTCACCGGTGGGGCGCTCTTCGGTGCCGGGGGTGAGGTTCTTCCAGAAGATGGAGTGGTTGGTGTGACCACCGAGGTGGAAAGCCAGGTCCTTCTGCAGCTTGTTGATGTTGGCAAAGTCACTCTTGTCACGAGCTTCAGCTAGCTTCTCAAGTGCGGTGTTTGCGCCATCAACGTAGGCCTTGTGGTGCTTGCTGTGGTGCAGCTCCATGATGGTTGCACTGATGTAGGGCTCCAGTGCTGCGTAGTCGTAGTCGAGCTCGGGCAGTGTGTAGTTAGCCACGGGGTGTTCTCCTTAGTACGTGGTTGGGGTAGTACTTGTGATAACCGTCTCGGCATCAAGTTTATTGCCGAATCCGGAAGTATTTACTGGTGTTACGCGTCGATATCTTCGGGTACAGCTGATTCTGTTCCTGGAACGCCCAGTTCTTGTGCCCGCTTGTCAGCCATCGCCAATAAGCGACGAATACGGCCGGCAACAGCGTCCTTCGTCATGGGTGGGTCTGCATGGTGACCCAGCTCATCCAAGCTGGCATCTCGGAAGTTCAAACGCAGCTCTCCCGCGTATTTGAGGTGCTCCGGGATTTCTTCACCAAGGAGCTCTAGTGCTCGCTCCACACGAGCGCATGCCGCAACGGCAGCTTGCGCTGATCGGCGCAGGTTCGCATCATCAAAGTTGACCAGTCGATTCGCTGTTGCGCGCACTTCGCGGCGCTGGCGTAACTCTTCCCAGTTCTTGACCGTTTCGGTGGCCCCCATAATGCTGAGCACGGCCGAGATTGCCTCGTCTTCGCGAATAACAACGCGGTGAACTCCCCGCACTTCGCGGGCCTTGGCCGCGAACTGCAGTCGATTAGCAGCACCTACAAGGGCCATCGCTGCCTCGTTGGTCGGGCAGACGATTTCCAACGCAGCAGAACGACCTGGATCGGTGAGGGAACCGGCAGCCAAGAAAGCTCCACGCCAAATGGCCGAGAGATCTTCGATATTGCCGGTGGTGAGCTTGTTGGGTAGGCCGCGAATGGGGCGGCGGCGGGCATCAAGCAAACCCGTCTGGCGAGCCAAGGTCTCACCATCCAGCACTCGCACGAGGTAGGTGGGGAGGTTCTTGCCGCCCGAGTTGGGCGAGAGGCGACCTTCGGAACGAACGCCGTAAATCTCTGCCAAGTCCTTGCGAACACGGGTAGCGAGTTCTTGGGAATCGAGTTCAGCTTCGACCGCGATCCGACCAGAAATGGTGTGGAGGCCGCCTGCAAAGCGCAGCACGGTCGCTAGCTCCGCCGTGCGAACGCTGGTTTTGCCCGCCCCGACGGTGATCAGTTCTTGCTTGACGTTTTCGGTGAGACCCATTTCCCAATTCCTCTGTGCTGCGTACGTTGTGCGTGAATATGTGTTGTGTTGGTCGCTATTCGCGGCCGAAATCTCTGTGCTTGACGCGAACCACCACACCGGGAAGCTTCTCCAGCCGTGTGGCAAGTTCTTCGGTGAGGGCAACCGAGCGGTGCTTGCCCCCGGTGCAGCCAATCGCAATGGTGGCGTGCCGCTTGTTTTCGCGCTGATATCCCGCCAATACAGGCTCGAGTGCCCGGGCGTAGGTTTCGACGAATTCCATAGCCCCCGGCTGCCCCAGAACGTAGTCAGAGACGTCCTTGTCCATCCCGGTGTGACCGCGCAGCTCAGGAACCCAAAACGGATTGGGTAAGAAACGACCATCTGCGATGAGGTCAGCATCGGTGGGTGTGCCGTATTTGAAACCAAAACTCATCAGATTGAGTCGGACTCCCGCAGTGTCCTCTTGCGCAAACTGTTCAGTAATGAGCGTAGAAAGCTGGTGGATGTTGAGATCACTGGTATCCACAACAATGTCGCTGCTTTCTCGCAGCGCCGTCATCCGAGAGCGCTCGGCCAGAATGCCATCAAGGATTGTGCCGTCACCTTGGAGGGGGTGTGGCCGGCGCACGGATTCAAACCGGCGAACCAGAGAGGCATCCGTCGCATCCAAAAACAACACGCGAACCACAGTGTCATCCGGCATGGACTGAATGATTTCTTGCAGGTTTTCAAAGAAGTCACGGCCACGCACATCTACGACAGCGGCAATCTTGGGCAGGTTACTGCCCGCCTTATCTGCCAGTTCTACGAGGGGCCGCAGCATCTGTGGCGGAAGGTTATCGACGACATACCAGTCAAGGTCTTCCAGTGCATTGCCGACCGTCGAACGACCCGCCCCCGACATGCCAGTAACGATGAGCACTTCCTGCTTTTGGCGGGATTGCTCGGGCATAGTTACTTCCTTGAAATCTGGGGCGTGTTACGGCGTGTCGTTCCAGCGTAGTCATTTCCGACACGCCGGGGAACTCCACGGGTGAAAACCCTGTGGCAGAGCTTGAAGGTTAGCCCGCTGCGAGGACGTCGAGTGCGTGTTGCAGGTCCGCCGGATAGGGCGAGAAAAACTCGACATACTCCCCTGTTGAGGGGTGCACAAAACCAAGTTTGTGGGCATGCAACCACTGGCGTGACAACCCCAAGCGAGCACTGAGCGAGGGGTCCGCGCCATACAGGCTATCCCCCACGCAAGGATGACGCTGGGCTGCCATGTGCACGCGAATCTGGTGTGTGCGACCGGTCTCGAGCTTAATTTCGAGCAACGAGGCGAAAGGGAACGCTTCCAGCGTTGTGTAATGGGTCACTGCATGCTTGCCATCGTTCGTGACAGCAAACTTCCAGTCCGAACGAGGGTGAGGAGCATCAATGGTGCCCGCGAGGGGATCAGGATGTCCCTGCACGACGGCGTGATAAATCTTGTTGACTTCACGGTCATGGAAGGCCTGCTTGAGGGCGCTGTAAGCCCGCTCACTCTTAGCCACGACCATGAGTCCCGAGGTCCCCACATCGAGTCGGTGAACGATTCCTGCGCGCTCTGCAGCTCCGGAGGTTGCAATGGTGAAGCCTGAAGCCGCCAAAGCGCCCAACACGGTGGGGCCATCCCAACTGGCTGCGGGGTGTGCGGCAACCCCGACGGGCTTGTCCACCACAACGAAATCGTCATCGTCATAGACGATGCCGAAATCGGGCACCATCATGGGGACAATCTCGGGTCCGCGCTTTTCTTCCCACTCCACAGTGAGCAAGGCCTCTGCACGCAACTTGTCAGCTTTACCTAAAGTAAGTCCGTTTTGTTGAACACCACCGGCTTCTGCAATCTCTGCCGCTTGAGTTCGGGAGAAACCAAAGAGCCGTGCCAGACCAGCGTCGACACGAACGCCATCCAGGCCATCGGGAACGGGAGTGGATCTAGTCTCCACTGGAACCACCATCTGCACCAGAATCTGCTGCCGGGTGAGCGTGGGAATCTGATCCTGCTGTTGACGTCAGCACGGAACTATCCTCTGCGGCCGAGCCGGAAGGTTTCTTCTTTCGAGGTTCCCGCGTGCCATCCAGACGGACTCCAAGCAACGTGAGCAAGACCAGCACAATCATGCTGGTGACGATCGCCATGTCTGCCACGTTATAAATGGCTGGCATCATCCACGGGGTTGAGATGAAGTCGATGACGTGACCGCTTCCGAACACCACCACACCCTCACCATTGGGCTTGGTGAGGCGGTCGGTGAGGTTTCCGAGCGTTCCGCCCAACAACAGGCCAAAAACCAATGCCCAGGCGATTGATCGAATGCGCTTAGCAAACACAATGATGACCACGGTGATGACAGCGGCCAAAATGGTGAAAATCCAGGTGGACCCAGACGCCATCGAGAACGCAGCACCTGGATTGCGCACAAAGTAGAACTGGAGGAAATCACCCAGAATAGGTCTGCTCACACCCTCATCGAGAGTGGTAATAACCCACAGTTTGCTCAGTTGATCAGCAGCATAGATAACCGCCGCGGCAACACCGAGCAATATCAATACAGCCCAGACGGGCCGCTTCACTGCCACTACTTAGCGTCTGGCGCGCCAGAAGCCTCGAGCTCATCGAGCTCGGTCAGCTGGGTGGTGATGTAGGTACGAAGCTTCTCGCGGTATTCCTTTTCGAAACCAGCAAGTTCAGCAATGCTGGCTTGCAACTTGGACTTGTCCTTCTCGAGGGTGCCCAGCTGAGACTTCACGGTTGCTTCTGCTTCCGAAACGAGGCGGGTTGCCGTCTCGTGTCCTTCGGCAATGAGTGCATCCCGCTTCTCAACACCTTCACGGACGTGCTCTTCGTGCAGACGACGTGCGAGGGTGAGGAGATCGTTAGCGCTTGCTGTTGCTGCAGAATCGTCGACAACCGCGGGAGCAGGGGTGCTGGCAGGGCGAGCAGGTGCTCCGCCCTCTGAGCCATCAAGACGGGCTTCAGCAGCTTCTAGCTTGGTCCGCAGCTCATCGTTCTCAGCGCCCAGACGGCGCAGCTCGACAACGATTTCGTCCAGAAAGTCATCGACCTCGTCCTGGTCGTAACCTTCGCGGAACTTCGTCTGCTGAAAGCGCTTGTTTACTACGTCTTCTGGCAGTAATGCCATGGCGTGCCATCCTCAAGTGAGTGATACAAAAATGTGTTGTCGGTGTAGACAACTTTCCTAACGCTACCAAAAGAGTGTCAGCGGGTGGAAACCCCTGAGCAACTTTTCAGCAGGTCAGCTTACAAAATCATCAAATATTCAGCGATATACATCGCCACGATGGCGGCCAGCATGACCACTGTCCAGCCAAAATCCAGACCGATATTGCCAAATCTCACTGGTTTGACGAAACGGCGAACTAATTTCATGGGCGGATCAGTGAATCCATAGATTATTCCGCTGAACACCATCAAAAACGATGGTGGCCGCCATCCCGGACGCATGGCCCGGATGAAGTCAAAAATAAGCCTTCCCCACATCGCAACGACGAAGATCATCAGTGCGTAATAGAGAATGACGCCGAGTATTCCAATGACGGACATTACTTCACCTTGTCAGCTACGCCACTGAAGTGGCAGAGCTTTACTCGCCGAAGAAGGTGGTGTCGACTTCAGCAGTTTCTGCTGCTGCATCGCCAGAAACGGCGACGTGTGCAGGAGAAAGCAGGAACACCTTGCTGGTGACGCGCTCAATCTTGCCGTAGAGACCCTGTGAAAGGCCAGAAGCGAAGTCGATAAGACGACGAGCGTCAGTTTCGGTCATCTGAGACAGGTTCATGATCACGGGAACACCCTCACGGAAGTTCTCAGCGATGACCTTTGCATCGGAGTACTGCTTGGGGTGGACGGTCACGATTTCGTTCATGTCACTTGCTGCCTGGTTCTTTGCGGTGTTGCGGCGAAGGGGGGTGACCTGTGCACGTCCAGCAGAGACGGGGGCAACCTGAGGGGTTGCAGCGTAAGCGGGTGCGTCGTAGCTCGTGTCCTCATCAGCGAGACCGAGATAGACCATGGTCTTCTTGAGTGGGTTGGACATTGAGTACCTCCAGTTGGAAAAAGCTTCTTATGTGAGATTAACCGGCAACTGGCCTGTTACCCGTGATTGCCGAGCCAATTCGAAGGTGTGTCGCGCCTTCGGCAATCGCTTCAGCGTAATCGTGAGACATGCCAGCAGAAATAAAGGTTGCAGACGGGATGACGGAGCGCACACGGTCCGATGCGGCACGAACACGAGCGAAGGCTACGCGAGGCTCCTCATCGAGCGGAGCAACCGCCATCACACCCATCAGATTCAGGCTTGGTTCCGCTGCGACAAGCTCTGCCAACTCCACAACATCTGCTGGCTGAACTCCACCACGCGCGGGGTCCTGGGTGAGGTTGAGCTGAACGAAACAGTCAAGCACCGGAACGATGTTCTGTTCGGGCTCACCGTTGGGCGTGAAGGCAGCATTACCGAGGGCCGTAACAAGACTGGAGCGGTCCACGGAGTGCACCACACTGGCATATTTGCGGGCTGCTCGAGCCTTGTTGGACTGTAACTGTCCAATGAAATGCCAGGTTAGATCCAACTCAGACAGCTCTGCAGCTTTAGCTTCTGCTTCCTGGTGGCGATTTTCGCCGACATCTCGAACGCCAAGATCATACAGATCTCTAACGAGCTGAGCAGGATGGAATTTCGTCACCACAATCATGGTGATGTCGTTCACATCGCGGCTAGCACGCGTGGCGGCATCCGAGATGCCCTCGGTGACGAGCGCTAAACGCTCGGCGAGGGACATCGTGACCTACTTCAGGAAGTCGGGGATGTCGAGGTCGTCATCCTCGTCTACGTAGGAAGGAGTAACAGAAACATGCGAATTCATCGCAGGAGTCGAGAGCACAGCTGCGAGCTCGTCATCAGCGAACACACCCGTGGTGGAAGTAACAACAGTCTCGGAGTAGATGCTCTCCCCTGCAGGAAGAACGGACCCGGTGTCTGTCGAGGTAAATGCACGACGAGGCATGGGCTTGTGTGAGGGCTCCCCGCCGTCGAAGCCGGCAGCGATAACCGTGACGCGAACTTCATCGCCGAGCGTGTCATCGATGACAGCACCGAAGATGATGTTGGCCTCGGGGTGAACTGCTTCACCGACGAGTGCAGCAGCATCGTTGATCTCGAAGAGACCAAGGTTAGATCCGCCCTGGATGGAGAGGAGCACACCACGGGCGCCCTCAATGCTGGCCTCAAGCAGGGGTGAGGCTACGGCCAGCTCGGCTGCCTTGATCGCGCGATCTGCACCGCGCGAGGAGCCGATACCCATCAGGGCGGATCCAGCGCCCTGCATGACCGACTTCACATCTGCGAAGTCGAGGTTGATCAGACCCGGAGTGGTGATGAGGTCTGTGATGCCCTGAACACCAGCCAGGAGGACCTGGTCTGCTGTGGCAAAAGCTTCCTGAACAGAAATGCTGCGGTCGCTGATCTCCAGCAAACGGTCGTTGGGAACGACAATCAAAGTGTCGACCTCTGCACGAAGTGCAGCAACACCTGCGTCTGCTTGTGCCGCGCGGCGCTTACCCTCGAAGCCGAAGGGCTTGGTCACAACACCGATGGTGAGTGCGCCGATGGACTTCGCAATTTTGGCCACGATGGGTGCAGCACCGGTTCCGGTTCCACCACCCTCACCTGCGGTGACAAAGACCATGTCAGCACCGGCAAGCGCTTCTTCGATTTCTTCAGCGTGGTCTTCAGCGGCCTTGCGGCCAACCTCTGGGTCAGCACCAGCGCCGAGGCCGCGGGTCAGTTCGCGACCAATGTCGAGTTTGATGTCTGCTTCACTGAGCAGCAATGCCTGAGCATCGGTATTGACTGCGATGAATTCAACACCCTTGAGTCCGAGCTCAATCATGCGGTTGACGGCGTTGACGCCACCACCACCGACGCCGACGACTGATTCATTGACACGTTATGTCCTCCGCTAGAACCCTAAAGTTCAAGTCGAACCTTAAAGTTATGCTCAGTATGCATTTCTTGATTTGAGAGTAGGTCGGAACCATGGACTCCCCTGCGCGACACGCCTAGAGAAATCAGAAACCAAAAATTATTATCGAACGACGGCCGTCTTAGGCGATGAAACGTCATACTCGCTGACCGACCCCACGGGGTTCACAGCGAGCAATTTGGTGAGTACGTGGTTCTTGAACGCCGCATTCTCAGGCCCACCCCAGAACACACGAGCCCCGCCGGTGAGAACCAACGTCACGTCATCGGTGGTCTTGGCAATGACTTGGTCAACTTGACCAGCAAGACTTGAAGGGAGTGATTCGAGAACATCCACACGTCCCCCTCCACTGTAAACAGAGGGATACCGGGGGTGCGCTCCTCGGAGTTTTCCATCACCACACCGGCTGGATCCACCATGGTGAAACCAGTAGCACTGGGTAAATAGCCAATGGGTGAGCGTTCGACAATTTTGATCACCAGGGTGTGTGGTGGCGAGGCCACCGTGGAGTAACTCTTCACCAGGGGTTGTGCTTCCACTGCTTTGCGCACCGAATCCATATTGACCATGGGTAAAGGCTTATTGATT
>JBEGKV010000018.1:0-8004 GCA_041183925.1 Actinomycetota bacterium | reverse complement strand
TATCATCGCGGTAGAGCTGCGCCATGAACTCACCGCCGGTGAGCTCAACTCGGTCAAACATGCGCTCGCGCCAGGCATTACCTTCCCAGCGCGCGCTGAGATTTTCGTCCGGGACCTTGCAGCCGTTTTCGTTGGGGCACGTTGAAACGTGACGCTTGTCGGTGTCGCGACCCCGGAACCACTTGGCGTCGTCGAAGGGGACACCCACGCTGATGGAGAACTCTTCCTTTTCGCCGGTACCGGTCTGGGTGGAATCCCAGAACGTCCCGCTGGGGGTGTCGGTGTATTGGTAGAACTCATTGGTGCGATTGGTGCGTTCAAAAGCCACACGCGAGGGCCACTTGCGGCAGACAACCTGACCTTCAATAGAACCGCTGGGGTCGGCAGGAATTTTGAGGCCATCGTTTTCGTAGCCTCGGAAAATACCTTCACCCTGGTTCACGCGCAGGAAGTGGGTTCGCAGGCCTAAGTGTTCGGTGGCGAGGTTTGTGAAGCGCAAGGCAGCTGCTTCGTGGGTCACGCCGAAGGCATCACGGAAGTCTTCAATGGCGATGTTGCGTTCCTGCTTGGCATTCTGCAGGAATGCCACGGAGGCTGTAATGGGCATCAGGCACGACGCAGCGAAGTAGTTGATTTCGAGGCGCTGCAGAAGGAACTCGGCATAGTTATTGGGCTTCTTGTGGTCTAGGAGTCTGTGCGCAATCGCCTGCAAGGCCATCGCACGCAGTCCGTGACCACCGGGAATGGAGGCGGGAGGTAAGTAGATCCGCCCGTTGGCTAAGTCGGTGATCGACCTGGCTGAGTTGGGTAGGTCATCGACGAAAATAAGTTCAAAGCCAACGTTGTTGGCCATCTCGGCCACTGTGCGGTGCATGAGGGCACCCGATTCGTGACCGGACTTCTTGACTAGGTCTTCGGCGAGAACATCGAGTTCGGGAAGGTAGTTGTTTTTCTCGCGCATGATGGCTTGCAGTTCGGTATTGGCGCGACGCGCTTCTTCTGGAGTGGCAATGGACTGTCGGTTTTTCCGATCCATTTCCTTGTGCATGCCCACAATGGCTTCGAGGGCGTCATCACTGAGACCTTTCGAGCTGCGCACGATAGGCAGGTTGAGAGAGGTGTAGAGCTCGCTGCGCTGGAGTCGCTCGAGTTCAATCTCCAGTTCTGATCTCCGGTCGGGGGCCTCCGTGCTGAGCAGTTCGGTCACGCTGACGTTCAAAGTTGTGGCGATGGCGTTCAACACCGAGAGCTTGGGTTCGCGCCGCCCGTTCTCAATGAGGGAGAGCTGGCTGGGCACAACGCCGACGGCGTCGCCCAGCTGTTCGAGGGTCATGCCCGTCTGAATGCGAAAATGTTTGATTCGTTTGCCCAGAATCATCATGTCGTTGGCCATTTTTTAACTATATGAGAAAAACAGCGATTTTTTCTAGGGAAAAAGGTGTATTTCGGGGGTTTGGCTGGGCCAGAATTGAATTATCACCAAGTTTTCGCCCTCGGAAACATGTTGATCGAGACAAAGGAGACTCAGATGTCGATCGCAGACCTCACTCATACCGAGCCCGTAGCTCAGTCTGAGGTGCCCATCGCAACTGAACTCAATGCCCCTCCCTTCGTGACACAGCGTGCGCTGCTGCACTGGGTTGCTGACATTGCCAAGCTGACCAAGCCCGAGCACATTGAATGGTGCGACGGATCTGACGCTGAGTGGACCCGCCTTACCCAGCTCATGGTTGACGCAGGCTCGATGCTTCCGCTGAACCCCGCTAAGCGCCCCAACAGCTACCTGGTTCGTTCCGATCCCGACGATGTCGCTCGTGTGGAAGACCGCACTTTCATCTGCTCTGTCAACGAAGCAGATGCAGGCCCCACCAACAACTGGCGTAACCCTGACGACATGAGCGCAGAGCTCAAGGCACTCTTCGACGGTTCCATGCGTGGTCGTACCATGTATGTGGTTCCCTTCTCTATGGGCCCCTACGGTGGACCTATCTCGCAGGTGGGAATCCAGCTCACTGACTCTCCTTACGCTGTGCTCAACATGCGCATCATGACCCGTATGGGATTTGATGCACTCGCACAGATTGATGACACCACCCCCTGGGTTCCTGCCGTTCACTCCGTCGGTGCACCACTGGTTGATGCAACCGGTAGCCGCATCGAGGATGTGGCCTGGCCCTCGAACTCCATCAAGTACATTTGCCACTTCCCTGAATCTCGCGAAATCTGGTCTTACGGTTCTGGATACGGCGGAAACGCACTGCTGTCCAAGAAGTGCTTTGCGTTGCGTATCGGATCTTTCATGGGTCTGCAGGAAGGCTGGCTCGCCGAGCACATGCTGATCCTCAAGCTCACCTCGCCCCAAGGCAAGGCCTACCACATGGCTGCGGCATTCCCCTCGGCCTGCGGCAAGACCAACCTTGCCATGCTCAGCCCCACCGTTCCTGGTTGGAAGGCCGAAACCATCGGTGACGACATTGCGTGGCTGCGCCCCGGAACTGATGGCCGCTTGTTCGCGATCAACCCAGAAGCAGGCTTCTTCGGAGTTGCTCCCGGTACGGGTGAAAAGACCAACCCTGTCGCCATGGAAACCGTCAGCTCAAACACCATCTTCACCAACGTCGCACTGACTGATGATGGCGACGTCTGGTGGGAAGGCATGACCGAGGCAACACCTGGTCACCTCATTGACTGGCGTGGAAACGACTGGACTCCTGATGCAGGTCGTCCCGCCGCACACCCCAACTCACGCTTCACCGTCCCCATCCAGCAGTGCCCCACCCTCTCGGACGAATGGTACGAGAACGCGGGCGTCCCTTTGGATGCAATCATCTTTGGTGGCCGCCGTGCAACCAACATTCCTCTCGTTGCAGAAGCCTTCGACTGGCAGCACGGTGTATTCATCGGTGCCACCATGTCGAGCGAGCAGACGGCAGCAGCCGAAGGAACCGTGGGCGACCTGCGCCGCGACCCCTTCGCCATGCTTCCCTTCTGTGGCTACAACATGGCCGACTACTGGGGCCACTGGCTCGAGATTGGCAAGCAGCTTGGCGACAAGGCTCCCCAGATTTTCCAGGTCAACTGGTTCCGTAAGGATGCAGACGGCTCGTTCCTCTGGCCTGGATTCGGTGAGAACTCTCGAGTCCTTGAGTGGATTGCTCGCCGTGTTGACGGTGACGTTGCAACCGAGGACGCCCCCATGGGACGTGTTCCCGGCGCTGGAACTTTCAACCTCGAGGGTCTCGATGTCTCTGATGAGGCAATGGAAAAGCTTTTCCACGTGGACCGCAACATGTGGACCGCAGAGTGCGATTTGACCGAAGAATACTTCGAACAGTTTGGTGACCGCGTTCCTGACGCGCTCATCGCAGAGCTGGCTCAGCTACGAGGACGTCTCACCACGTAGATATCTGGGCCAAAACCGACAATTTTTTGTCGGACGAGTGAACCGAGCCTGTTGTCTCTCAGACTCGGTGAGAGGATGGGGCTGAACATCTGGAGGGAAACTGATGACCAGCCCCATCTTCTCCTCACTTCCTGAGGACCAACAGCCGGCAACCAAGCTCGATGAGCTGGTGATGGTGATGGCGAAACTTCGTGCACCTGGCGGATGCCCCTGGGACGCGGAGCAGACTCACGAGTCACTGATCAAGTACTTGGTCGAAGAGACCTATGAACTCATCGATGCCATAGAGTCCGGTGACCGCGACGAGATGATTGAAGAGCTCGGCGACGTCCTCTACCAAGTTATCTTCCACGCAGACCTTGCCTCGAACACTCCCGGTGAGGAATTCGACATCCAAGATGTCGCCGCTCATATGACTGCCAAGATGGTCGGTCGTCACCCCCACGTTTTTGGTGGCGAGGCGCTGGAAACTGCCGAAGACGTCATGCTCATCTGGGATGACCTGAAGAAACAAGAAAAGCCAGGTCGCACCTCCACGCTGGATGGCATTCCACAGTCCATGCCAGCCTTGGCTCTGGCAGAAAAACTTCTGGGTAAAGCCGAGAAGGTGGGCTTAGAAAAACAGCACCTCCCTGACCCACCCATCTGGGCGAACGAAGACGAAGTCGGCAGCATTTTGCTGAGCATTGTGTCATCTGCCCGTGAGCAAGGCATTGATGCGGAGAAAGCATTGCGCGTGCGCCTGCGTGAACTCCAGGAAGACATTCGAGAGGCAGAATAGATACATGGCTCGTGACGTTTCTCCTCCCCGTGGCATGCGGGATTTTCTGCCCGCCGATAAGGCCAAGCGCGAACGTGCGTTGCGCACCATTCGCGGGGTCTATGCCAGCCACGGTTTTGAAGAAATCGAAACTCCTGTCGTGGAAGACTTTGAGCGCCTGCACTCCGGTTTGGGCGGAGATAACGAGAAGCTCGCGTTCAGTGTGCTCAAGCGTGGACTTGATAAAGAAGCACTCGAAGCTGCCGCGAACTCTGGCGATGCCCACGATCTTGCAGACTTAGGTCTCCGCTTTGACCTCACCGTGCCGTTGGCACGGTTCTATGCCAGCCACCGCTCTGAGCTTCCCTCGGTATTCCGCGCGATTCAGATTGCCCCCGTGTGGCGGGCTGAGCGCCCCCAAAAGGGCCGCTACCGCCAGTTTGTGCAGTGTGACATCGACATCATTGGCGAAGCCAGCCAGCTCGCTGAAGTAGAACTCATCACAGCAACTTCTGCCGTGCTGTCGACTTTGGGCCTGCAGGGCTGCACTGTTCGTATCAATGACCGCCGCATCCTGGCGGGTATCTTGCACTATTGCGGCTTTGCCGAAGAACGCTACGGTTCAGCGCTGATCTCCATCGACAAGCTCGACAAGATTGGTGCCGAGGGTGTCGTGAAAGAACTTTCCGAGACCGGCCCCGACGCCGCAGCGGTACTCGGTGGCTTGCTGGAACGCATCGAACCTCACCTTGCCAGCGGGGGAGTGCCAATGACCACCGCTGACATTCTTTCTGTGCTGCCCGAGGGTATTGATTCTGACGCCGTCGCCGATCTGGAGTCTCTGGCAGCCGCATTGACCCAGTTGCCTGCGGGTGTCGAAGTTCGCTTCGACCCCACCCTGGTTCGTGGCATGGGCTACTACACCGGCACCATCTTCGAGATCGCACACCCTGCATCGGGTTCCTCGGTCGGTGGTGGTGGCCGTTATGACGGCATGATTGGTCGCTTCTTGGGCCAAGACGTACCTGCTGCCGGCTTTTCCATTGGCTTCGAACGCATCGTGGACCTCATTGACGTCGATGACGCAGCTGTGTCTGACAGCGTTGTACTCGTTCACGATGCTGTGTTGAACAGTGCAGACCTCAGCATGAGCACACTGATTGGCATCAAGGCTGACCTGATTGCCTCTGGCAAACGTGTTCGCCTGGAAAAGAAGGTCAAGAACCTCACTCCCGTGCTGGACCGTGCCCGCGAAGCTGGCTTTGGATCATTTGCCTTTGTTTCTGCGCAGACTACGAGTGCCACCGACCTGGTATTCAAGGACCTCGCCTAGAATTAGCAGTATTCCCTCCCCTTTTTCTTTCACTACACATACACACAAGGAGATACTGTGGCCCTCATTGACGCCATTGGCGCACGCGAAATTCTCGATTCTCGCGGTAACCCCACCGTTGAGGTAGAGGTTCTGCTCGAAGACGGCGTGCTTGCACGCGCTGCAGTCCCTTCCGGTGCGTCTACCGGTGCGTTTGAGGCCTACGAGCTTCGCGACGAAGACAAGAACCGTTACCTCGGTAAGGGTGTTCAGAAAGCTGTGGATGCCGTCATCGACGAAATCGGCCCCGCACTCGAAGGCTTTGACGCTGCTGACCAGCGCCTCATCGATGGCGCCATGATTGAACTCGATGGCACCGAGAACAAAAAGCGCCTAGGCGCAAACGCCATCCTCGGTGTTTCCCTTGCCGTGGCGAAGGCTGCTGCAGACTCCGCTGATCTTCCACTGTTCCGCTACGTCGGTGGCCCTAACGCACACACCCTTCCCGTTCCGTTGATGAACATCATCAACGGTGGTGCACACGCAGACACCGGCGTAGACATTCAAGAATTCATGGCTGTTCCTCACGGGGCAGAAAGCTTCTCGGAAGCACTGCGCTGGGGTGTAGAGATTTACCACTCCCTCAAGTCGCTGCTCAAGAAGAACGGCATGGCAACCGGTCTCGGTGACGAAGGTGGCTTCGCCCCTGACCTGCCCAATAACCGTGGTGCACTCGAATTCATCATGGGCGCAATTGAGCAGGCTGGCTTTACCCCCGGTAAAGACATCGCCCTTGCTCTCGACGTCGCGTCGTCTGAGTTCTACACCGATGGTGCCTACCACTTCGAGGGCCAGAAGCGCTCTTCTGAAGAGATGACTGCCTACTACGCCGAGCTCGTGCGTGACTTCCCCCTCGTCTCCATCGAAGACCCCCTCGACGAAGATGACTGGACCGGCTGGACTCACATCACCGCAGAGCTGGGTAACAAACTTCAGCTCGTTGGTGACGACCTGTATGTCACCAACCCTGTTCGCCTACAGAAGGGTATCGACCTTCAGGCCGGTAACTCGATTCTGGTCAAGGTCAACCAGATTGGTACCCTCACCGAGACGCTCGACGCTGTCTCCCTGGCACAGCGCAATGGCATGAAGGCCATTCTCTCTCACCGTTCCGGAGAGACAGAAGACACCACCATCGCCGACCTTGCTGTGGCAACCGACTGTGGTCAGATCAAGACCGGTGCCCCCGCACGCAGCGACCGTGTTGCCAAGTACAACCAGTTGCTGCGTATCGAAGAAGAACTGGGAGATGCCGCTGTCTACGCAGGTAGTAGCGCATTCCCCCGTTTTAGCGCCTAGGGTCTGAAGCGGCCCTTCATGGCTCAGAAAAACGTTCGCGTTCGGAAGGTTCCGGTGTCTTTGGTCACCGGAACCACGAAAGCGGGTGTGTGGTTGGGAAGTATTCGTCTTTCTGGCTTTTCTTTTCTCATCATGGGGCTTGTTCTACTCGGGGTTCTCGTCTTGGCTCCGCAGCTGAAGATTCTGGTGGAACAGCGTCAGGTCATCTCTGATTTGCAGGCGGATGCTGATCTCAAGACGTCACAACTGACGGATCTTGAAAAGCAGCGTGCACGCTGGGATGATCCCGCTTATGTTCGAGCTCAGGCACGTGATCGGCTCTACTACGTGATGCCTGGCGAGATCAGCTACCTGGTCATCAACGACGCCACGATTGATGATCTCAAGCGTGAAAAGGCGACCGCCTCGTTACAGAACACCTCCACAGACTGGGTTGCCGGTTTACTGAAATCATTCCTCGTTGCCGGCTTGGGCACTCCTACCCCCGAGCAAGTTCAACCCACACCCACACCCACACCCGCACCTGAAGGCTAGATATGCGCCCCCCATTTGACCCAGCCAGCGATGACGACATCCGTATTGTGTCGGCGCAATTGGGGCGTCCCGCACGCGATGTGATCGGCATCCCTGCGCGGTGTGTATGTGGAGCCCCTACGGTTGTGGCAACTTCACCACGACTGTCTGATGGCACTCCGTTTCCCACCTTCTACTACCTCACCCACCCGGCAGCCACCATCGCGATGAGCGATATGGAAGCAACTCAGGTGATGGCAGAGTTCACCGAGATTTTGGGTGCAGACGAAGCCATGCAAGCGCAGTATCTCGCGCTGTTGTTCCCGAAATCGAGGGCATTTCTGCCGGCGGCATGCCTGTGCGCGTGAAGTGCCTGCACGCGCTGGCAGGCCATGCCTTGGCGGCAGGACCTGGGGTGAACCCCATCGGCGATTTAGCACTGGAGCGCTCCAGCTGGTCGCCTGAGGTGTGTCAATGCATCGACTACGACGCGGCCTAGCTGCCGTTGCAGTGATTGCTGCCAGCCTGCTGGCAGTGCTGCAGGCGACTCCTGCCCGAGCGGACTACATCCGCGATATGGAGTATTGGCTCTCGGATTACCAGTTTTATCCCGCCTGGGATGTGACCCAGGGTGATGGTGTTCTCGTCTCCGTCATT
>JBEGKV010000017.1:0-9576 GCA_041183925.1 Actinomycetota bacterium | reverse complement strand
GAGGTGCTTGCGATAAATGAGGAACAAGGCGCCAAAGACGGCCAATACGCAGACCAAAATAATAAGAATCTCGGCTAAGTCTGCCGATGTCATCGGGGCGTTAACAGCTGTAAATGCTGCAATGGTGACGAAGATTCCGATACCACCTACAGAAAGTGCAATGGCAATAATGGATTCTTTGTTGAGCTTGGTCTTTGTCACGCGCGAGTTGAGCACGGCGGTTATCACGAGTGCCACAGCACCAATGGGCTGAACCACAATCAGGGGCGAGAAACCTAGGGAGACAAGCTGAAAAACGATGGCGGCACCCAGAAGTAAAGTTCCGGTGAGCCACGAGGGGCGCTTGAAGAGGGCCATGAACTGCTTGAAGTTCAGAGAGGTTGACTTCTCATCGGAGTCACCGACTTTGTTCACGCCGCGGTGCTGGAGCTGCGCACCTACAGACATGAGAATGGCACCCACCAGAGCAAACGGAATACCGATGAGCTGTGCTGGTTCCACCGTCACCTGAGCAAGGTCAGGTAAATCGGAGAAATGCATAGCCCAACGGTATCGTGCTGAACTGCAAATAAGCTGGAGGCATGACCGTTCTTCCCATTGTTATCTCCGGCGAACCAGTACTCCACGAACCCGCTGCACCTGTCACAGCTTTTGATGACACCCTGCGCCAGCTGGTGAGCGATATGTTCGAGACGATGGATGAAGCCCCCGGAGTTGGCCTCGCAGCACCTCAGGTGGGAGTGGGCTTGCAGGTTTTTGTCTACGACTATCCGGAAGACGATGGAACCCCGCGTCGCGGCGTGGCCATCAACCCGGAACTTTTTATTTCACCTCTAGAAATCCGGGACACAACGGATGCTGACGATGAAGGCTGCTTGTCCTTCCCCGGTGAACGTTTCCCCCTGGTACGCGCGGAAAAAGCGATTTTGCGTGCTCTGGATCTGGACGGAAAGCCTTTCGTGATCGAATGCGACGGCTGGTTTGCACGCATCATGCAGCACGAATACGACCACTTGCTGGGATATCTCTACACCGATCGTCTGGACTACGAGTTCAACAAGCTTGCGAGCAAAATTGAGCGCAAGCGCGGCTGGGGTAAGCCTGGCCACAGCTGGCTACCCGGCGTAGACAACCTCGAGGACTAAGCCATCCAGCCGAGGTTGCGCAACACCACGGCGACGATTCCCGCTACTGCGACCACGATAATGAACGGCACCCGGAGGGCAAACAATCCAGCAGCAATCAGCACGGCGGGAATGCGGGCATCGAACACCACTTCCTGACCTGCGCCGAGCGTCTGCACCGCAACAAGTGCGGCCAACATGGCCACGGTTAACAGGTTAGTTACGCGCGTAAAACGAGGTTTCTCCAGGAAACGCTGCGGGATGAGATAGCCGGTGTATTTGAGCACAAAAGCCAATACCGAGGCGATGATAATGATGGGCCAGAGGTTCATCGCACATCCTCCCCGCGTTCGGGGTGGAAACTTGGCGTATCTCCAGGGTCCGGCGAATCATCCGGCTGAATATCGCTCAGGTGTGGACCTGGCTTGGGTTCACGGTGTAACCAGTTAGTCAGCCCAAAAACTAGCGCAACGACGGCTGCCGCCAAAACGGGAACACCCGGGGCACTCACCGGGATCAACACTGCCGCGAGGACTGCAGAAACCATCGCCACCACAGAAGCTTGGAGCTGCTTGAGCCTGGGCCACAGCAAGCCCACGAAGGCTGCTGCAGCAACGGCATCGAGCCCAAATTGGCTGACATCCCCGATGAGATTACCGAGCAGAGCACCGGCGAAAGTTGCAACATTCCAGCCGATATAGATGGCAATTCCGGTTGCCCAAAAACCGACTTTTTGGGCGCTGGGCTCCTCCTGGGCAATAGCTACCGCAGTTGATTCGTCAATCGTGACCTGCGCAGCCGCAATTCTGCGCCACCAGGGACCACCGCCCACGATGGGTGCCATACGCATCGAATAGATGCCGTTGCGTAACCCCAGGAATGTACTTGAAATGATGGCAGGAACTCCTGCGGCTGCCCCACCGGAGGCAATGATGCCAATGACGGCGAACTGTGAGCCGCCAGAAAAGAGCACGAGGCTCAGAAAACAGGTCTGCCAGATATCGAGACCAGCTGCGACGCTGAGTGCCCCAAATGAGACACCGTAGGCCGCTACAGCAATACCAACCGAGATCCCTGTGCGGAGGGCGCGCTTGTCAGCGACAGATAATGCCACAGCGCCTCCTTGGGGTGATCGTCTCCCACGCTAGCGAGTGTCTGAGGCAAAGTAAAAAGCCCCCGGTCGTGGAGGACCAGGGGCTTCGCTCCCCGACATGGACTCGAACCATGAACCTACGCATTAACAGTGCGTTGCTCTGCCAATTGAGCTATCGGGGATTGCTTTTAGGCGTTTTTATATTACCCCAAATACGGGGGCACAAAAACCGCGAACGGTCCGACGGAAACTAATAGCCCACAGAAGGGTCGACAACACCGGTGAAACGCTCTCCGCCTAAGAAAGCGGCCACGTTAGTCCGAATACGTTCTGCCAGCAGGGGTGCTGTCATGTCGGGTGTGTCGGCCATGTGTGGGGTAATAAGAATGTTCTGCGCCGTCCAGAGCGGATGTCCATCTGGGAGCGGTTCGGGCTCTGTGACATCCAGAGCAGCGCCGAATATCTTCTCAGAGTTCAGTGCGGCAACCAGTGCGTCGGGATCCACCAGAGGGCCGCGGGCAATGTTGACCAGCACTGCCGTTTCTTTCATCAGCGCTAATTCGTGTTCACCAATGAGATGACGGGTCTCCCCCGTCAATGCCGCTGCGACGACGACGACATCTGCACTGGAGAGAGCTTTGTCGAGGCGGTCGGTGGTCACAGTGCTAAACGCACCAGGAACTTGGCCTGCCGAGCGACGGACCACCGTAATGGTGACATCGAAAGGTTCCAACAATCTGATCAACTCACGCGCAATTCCCCCGGCACCAATGATGGTGACGTTCTTTCGATAGAGGGAGATTCCCCGAGGAACTCCATCCCAGCTGGTAGCTCGGGCACGTCTCGGGAAGGCGCGAAGCAATGCCAGCGTCATTCCCAGTGCATGTTCTGCCACCGGCTGCGCATAGGAACCTTTCGCACTGGTGAAGACCAGTCCTGGCCTCGCGCATCGAGCCAACACCTCGGCATAAGCGTCCACCCCTGCCCAGGGCAATTGAACCCAGGTGAGCTGGGGATTCGCATCGAGAACCTCACCGAGCTCTGCTGACTTTTTATACGACAACCAGATCAGACCACGGGTGACTTCCGACAGAGGGTGAAGAGTTCCCCCGGCAACAGTGACCGCCTCTCCAAAAACATCCCCTGGTGTGCCATTGTCGCGGCGTTCCGGAAGGATTGCTATCGGACCGGATTCCACAATAGGTGCCCGAGCAGCAGCCGTTTCATCCCCCAGAACTGCAGCGTGCTGAGCAATCTCACAAACACAATCTTTCTGGCGAATCTTCATGTTTAGTCCTGACGCAGAGAACGACGTTTTGTTTCAAGATCGAGCAATTCTCGTTGGATTTCGCGGCTGACTTCACCCTGATCCACGCTGGTGCGCTGGAGGCGCCCCACAAGTTCCGACTTCCGACGAACCAAATCTCGTTCAATCAGTGAGATCACCACACCACGGCAGTAGATCTCTGTCTGATCGGCTCCGTTCTGAGGCAATGGAGCAACGGCGAGCTGAGTGAGCAGGGGTTTAAAGTCTTGTGGCAGATCAGCTTGAATGCGATCGAGCCAGGTTTCTCCGCCCAATTGGGTGAGATTAGCGCCAATAGCGTCGCGAATGGTGGCCAAGTTCGAATCCATAATTGCAGCCTGAGTGGCATCGGTAGCTAAGTCAGGTCCGACCAGTTCAGGGAACTGAATCAAAGCCATCAGTGCATCACGTTCGAGTCTGGTCGAAGGATCATTCTTCAGCTCAAACACCCTGGGCCCTGTGGGCTCTTCGGCAGGGTTCGCTCCAGCGGAGGCCTGTTCACCGGGGGCCCCGGCAGGTCGTGCTGTGGGCTCACCGGCGTAGCCTTGGCGCGCACCCTCCGAAGTTGTTTGCATCCCCTTGGAGCGTGAAGCTTTGACCGCGTTCGAGACGGCGACCTGAGCTTCGGAAACATCCACACCGGTTAACCGGGCAAGTTCACGGGTATAACCAGGACGAAGAGCCGAGTCACGAATCTCCGCCACGACCGGAGCTGCCTCTCGAAGAGCTGCCACGCGGCCCTCGACGGTGTCGAGGTTGTAATTACCCAGCATCTGCCTGATCACGAACTCAAACATGGGTACCTTGGCATCCATGAGGTCACGAACAGCCTGTTCCCCGCGGGCTAGTCGCAGATCACAGGGGTCTAAGCCCTCGGGGGCCACCGCGACAAAAGTCTGTGCGGCAAACCGCTGCTCTTCGGCAAAGGCTCGCATCGCTGCCTTCTGCCCAGCTGCGTCAGGGTCAAAGGTGAAGATGACTTCACCCAGACCAGAGTCATCACCCATGATGCGGCGAATGAGCTTAATGTGCTCCACGCCGAAGCTTGTGCCACAGGTTGCAACTGCCGTGGTCACCCCTGATAAGTGGGCGGCCATGACGTCGGTATAGCCCTCCACAACAACGACCTGACGAGTCTTGGAGACGTCACGTTTAGCCAAATCAAGCCCGTAAAGCACCTGCTGCTTGTGATAGACCGGGGTCTCGGGAGTGTTGAGATACTTCGGCCCTGGATCATCTTCAAAAAGCTTGCGCGCGCCAAAACCAATGGTTTGGCCTGTCACATCCCGGATAGGCCAGATCACACGACCGCGAAAGCGGTCGTAGACGCCTTTATCACCCTGAGACAACAATCCGGCTTGAAGCTGTTCTTCTTCGGTGAACCCTTTGCCTTTAAGGTGGTCACGAAGTTCATTCCAGGCCTTGGGTGCATAGCCAATGCCAAAGCGCTCTGCTGCAGCCTTATCGAAGCCACGTTCGCCGAGAAACTTGCGCCCCTCAGCAGCACCTGGGGTGGCGAGCTGGGCAACGAAGAACTCAGCGGCAGCCGTATTAGCGGCAAGGATACGCGAGCGATTGCCCGATTCGCTGGGCTTGCCGGAACCTTCTTCGTAGTGCAGTTCAAAGTTAACGCGTTGCGCTAACCGCTCGATGGACTCGGTGAAGCTGAGGTGGTCCATTTTCTGAATGAACGTGTAAACATCACCAGATTCCCCACACCCAAAGCAGTGAAAGTAGCCCACCGTGGGACGCACGTGAAAGCTTGGAGAGCGCTCATCGTGGAACGGGCACAGGCCCTTCATCGAGCCCACACCCGCGCTTTTGAGGGAAACATAATCCCCTACCACGTCAGCAATGTTGACGCGCTGTTTGAGTTCTTCCACGTCTGCTTGACGGATACGACCAGCCACTACAGGATCACCTGCGCAGATGAGGCACCCGAGCACAGACGATCATGCCACGCAAACGCGGACTGGTCGGTCAAGCTTGCTACTTGGTCAATCACGATGCGGCGGCGCACAGCCTCGTCAGAGGTGTGATTCCAGTCATCTGCGAAGTGTCGATCAAGAACAGCTGGTCCCTGGGTAAAGAGCGTGTTACACAGATCGGTGAGCACTTCACGCTGGCGAGTGTACACAGGCTGGCGGGAGTTGGTCGTCATCACGTATGCGGCAACGATGCCCTTCAATACTGCAATCTCAGCACGGACTTCCGCTGGAACAATGACGTTGCCACCAAAGCGCACCAGGTTCTGTTGCGGGTGCGCTTCACGGGTGGCATGTACTGCCGCGTGGGCGAAGCGTCCGATGAGCTGACTGGTGAGGTTTTTCAGCTTGGCTTGGGCTATGCGTGAACCATCCCAGTTATCGACCCACACATCGAGGGTGTCGAGCCGGTCGAAGGCAGCGACGAGTTCATCATGAGTGAACTCTCCCCCAATCCACTCAAACATAGAGTCGACCAATTCGTCATGGTTGACCCGGGCACCCAACTCTCCCGCGTCGACATATCCGTTAAATATTGCATCCTCGAAGTCGTGGACGGAGTAGGCAATGTCATCGCTGAGATCCATCACCTGAGCTTCAATGCAGCGCTGGCGGTCCGGGGCTCCCTGACGCATCCAGTCAAAAACATCACAGTCATCGGCGTAGAAACCAAATTTGGCCCGGCCGGTTGGATCGATCACGGCCTGCTGTTCTGGCCAGGGATACTTTGTACTGGCGTCCAGGCTTGCCCGGGTGAGGTTCAGACCAAAGCTGCGACCGTTTGTTCCGAAGACTTTAGGCTCCAGCCGGGTGAGCAAACGCAACGTTTGAGCATTTCCTTCAAATCCACCAATGTCAGCAGACCAGGCACTGAGTGCTTTTTCCCCGTTGTGACCAAAGGGTGGGTGGCCAATGTCATGCGCCAAGCTCGCGGTGTCCACCACATCCGGATCCAGGCGTAAACGACCCGCAATTTCTCGGCCGACCTGTGCAACTTCGAGTGAGTGGGTGAGGCGATTACGCGCAAAATCGAGTCCTGCGGTGGGGCTGAGGACCTGCGTTTTCGCAGAGAGTCGGCGCAGGGCACTCGAGTGCAACAGGCGTGCCCGATCTCGTGCAAAATCACTGCGCCTCGAGGAGTGGGTTTCCTGCAACATACGCTCTGCATCGAACTCGGAATATCCCGGGGTAACAACCGGAATGGATGCAGTTTCGTGGATGTGGTCAGCCACGGCTAGCCACCACTCGCGTCGATTTCAGCGTGTGCGACAACCTCTTGCTCGGCAGCGCTGAGTTCTTGAGATTCCAGCCACTTATCGGGCAGGGAAGGACGCTTGGGGCTCCCTTGCCTACCGCGCTGACCTTCTGCGCCAGCCCCAGGATAGGGCGTAGCCCAATCCAGCTGGCCGAGAAGATCATCGAGGTGCTGCAAACTACTCACCTGAGCGAGCTGGGCACGCACATCTCCGCCGACGGGATAACCCTTGAAATACCAGGCCATATGCTTGCGAATATCGCGGCTGGCATGTTCCTCACTGTCGAAGAATTCAATAGAGAGTTCGAGGTGACGGCGCAGCGTTTGTGCCACATAACCGAGCGTGGGCTCAATCCGGTTTCCAGGTTCTTGAATTCCAGCTCTTTCGCGGAATGCAGCATCTAGTTCGGCAAAGAGCCAGGGGCGACCCAGGCAGCCACGACCGACCACCACACCATCGCACCCTGTTTGGTCCATCATGCGAATGGCATCATCGGCAGACCAGATGTCACCATTGCCCAACACGGGAATACTCGTCACTGCTTCTTTGAGTTGGGTAATGGCATTCCAGTCAGCGTGGCCAGAGTAATACTCACTGGCTGTGCGGGCATGGAGCGTCACGGCGGCAACACCGGCATCTTCAGCAGCTTTTCCTGCCTCAATGAAGGTGAGGTGATCCGCATCGATGCCTTTGCGCATCTTGATAGTTAGGGGGATGTCGCCAGCTGCTTTCACGGCTTCTTGGACAATCTCACGGAACAAACTGTGCTTCCAAGGAAGGGCCGAGCCTCCCCCCTTGCGGGTTACTTTTGGCACGGGGCAACCGAAGTTCAAATCAATGTGGTCGGCACGGTCTTCGGCGACCAACATGGTGACAGCTTCACGCACTGTTTTGGGTGCAACGCCATAGAGCTGAATGGAGCGAACCTGTTCACTCGGATGGGTCTGAATGAGATGCATCGAGCCGGGGGTGCGCTCAACCAGTGCGCGAGAAGTGATCATCTCTGACACGAAGATGCCGGCACCCTGCTCACGGCACAAACGCCGATACGCCATGTTGGTAATACCAGCCATGGGGGCAAGTACGACAGGAACCTCGACCTCAATGGGTCCAATGTTGCCGCTCGGGCGCCCGTCTTCACACTCGTCATCGTCATTCGCTCCTGTGTTTCTAGTATCCCACTAACTTCGCCGTGAGCGCGGCAGCGAAGGTTTCGGGGTCCTGAGCACCTGAGATTCCATACTTCCCATCGATGACATAAAACGGCACTCCAGAGATCCCATATGCCTTGGCCTGTGACGTGTCTCCCTCGACGGCAAACACATATTCCCCCTCGGTGAGTGAGCGTGTGACATCTTGCTCATCCAGACCAATCTCGGCAGCCAGCTTGGCCAAGTCAGGAATACGCCCGACATGCTTACCCTCGATGAAATAGGCGCTGAGCATGCGCTCCTTCATCTCGAGTTGTTTGCCTCGTTTTTTCGCGTAGTGCAGGAGCTCATGAGCCTTGATGGTGTTGGTTTGATGCACCGCCGCATAGTTGTAGTGCAGACCCACACTCTCGGCGATCCCCGTGACACGATCAAGCATCTGGTGCACCTGCTCTACTGGAATACCTTTACGTTCGCTGAGGTACTGAACAGGATCCCCCTCATAGTCGACAGGAGTATCGGGTGAGAGTTCAAATGAGTGGTATTCAATCTCCACAGGGCGGCCATATAGTTCGACACCCTTCTCAAATTTGCGCTTCCCGATGTAGCACCAGGGGCACTGCACGTCGGACCAGATGTCTACTTTGATGGGTTCGGTCATGATGCGTCCTTCAGGATGAGGTCAATGATGGCTTCGGCGGCGGAGTGCGGTTGGGGGCGAACTGCTGCGACGAGTTCTTGAATCTGGGCAGTTCGATCAGGGAAAGTTCCCGAACGAGCTTGTTCTAGAGCGTGTTCGACCTCGGCCATATTGTGCACGATCACCGTACTGGCCGCGGCGAGCGCACCCAGTGGAGAGAACTGCCAGTGGTCGGGTTTTTCCCAGAAAATGGCTGGTTTCCCCGTGACGAGGGGATATTCGGCGAGAAAGGAAACCCCATCCGTCAGCATTGCGTCCGAAGCCAGCAAGAGTGCCGGCATATCTATGCCGAGGTCAGTGAACGTATTGGGAAGTGCATCCCACCGCGAGCGCCACGAATCAACTTGTTCCTGCGTCATGACGTCACGGTCTGTCATGGTGCCAAACAGGAAAGGGTGCGGCCGGAGAACTATGTCAATCTCTGGATGTGTCTGGGCATAGGCCAACATGGGCTCACACTGGTCCACAAAATGCCCGAAATTCAACCACCGGTCGGCATAGGTGTGGTGGGGCGCCCAAATGAGTTTGAAAGGGACCTGCCCCACGGGGTGTGCCCGCACGAGAGGCCAGAAGCTCTGCACCTCTCCCCGGGCTTCCATCAGGGCGTCAATCTTGGGCGTGCCGGTGAGGAATGCATGGTCTGCACGTCCATGTGCATCAAAGGCAGCTTTGGTGTCCGCATCTTGCAAAAACACCATGTGCGCGAGCTGATGAGTGGGCTGGGTGTACTGGTGGGGAGCAACACCAGACTCCCCTGGCTCCTGCACGAGCGACGTAGAGAAATAGGGGACGTAACAGACTTTGGTGAATTCGACGAGTTTGTCGATCTGGTAATTCTTCTTGTAATTGCGCTGCCAGGGATAGTTGAGGAACAAATAGTCCGGCGCCAATTCCTTCAGACGTGTAAGACCCTCTTTGCTTTTTTTGTACTTGAATCGCTCATGGACAATTCCCCGCGCAT
>JBEGKV010000016.1:0-8028 GCA_041183925.1 Actinomycetota bacterium | reverse complement strand
GGCACAAGTTCTGGCCGACACTCTCGACCGTGCGACCGGAACTTTCCTCGAAGAGGACCGTTCACCCGGGCGTAAGGTCGGCACCATTGATAACCGTGGGAGCCACTACTACCTTGCTCTGTACTGGGCACAGGAACTTGCCGCTCAGAGCTCGGATGCAGCACTTGCTGCCATCTTCGCTCCCGTTGCCGACGCACTCTCTTCGAAGGAAGAGACGATTGTGGCCGAGCTTATTGCGGTGCAGGGTAAGCCTGCCGACATCGGTGGCTACTACAAGCCAGATGCGTCCAAGATCGAGAAGATTATGCGTCCATCGGCAACGTTGAACGCTGTTATCGATTCCTTGAACTAGTGCGTTGAGGCTGTGCTGGGCACAGCACCCTGTGCTTTCGCAAAGCCTCCACGCCAGAACAGAAGTCTTTCTAGGCCCAGCAACAGCAGTGCCGCAACAGCGGCAAGAGCTGTTGCCAGGAGCCTGTCGTTAGAGACGGATCCAATTTCTGCCGGAGTTCCTGAGATAAGCACAACTCCGGGCGTGAGGAACATGACGTATTCCCAGTACTTCTTAACTGGGGAGATACGCATCAGAAGCGCAACCTCGAGGAATGCAAACCCGGCGACGTAGTAGAGATAGTCCGGTAATAACGAGGCACCGACTCCAATGGCGATGAGGAAACCAATCACCGTGCCGGCAGCACGTTGAATGGCCCGGCTTGCGCTTTCTGCGCCATACGGACGAATGAGCACAATCACAATGGTGAGGGTGAGCCACACACCCAGTTGTTCGTGACGGAAAGTTGAAGCGTAGTATCCGGCGCCGGCCATCAGAACAGCCAGATTGACCGCAAACATCACATTGACTCTTGCGGGAAAGCGCTCAATCTCTGTCTGCTTGGGTTCCTTCACAATGATCATGGTGAGCAGCGCTGCGGCCACGATGCAGCCCATCACGATGGCGCTGGTGAGTAGGGCATTGGGAACGGGAATGTTCACCAGTTGAGGAGGTTCAGCAATCACTGCGGCGGCGAAGACCGGGAACATGAAATTCCACATCGAGAGTCCCCATTTGTTGGCCGCGCCAAACGCCCCGCCGCATACCAACATCAAGCCCGCTGACGCAAAAGGGTTCTCGCTCACGAGCGAGGCGAGGAACACGCTCACGCCACTGGCTGCCGTGAACAAGAGAAGGCCGCGCCCGCGTAAACCAATGGCGGAAAACAGACCACCCATCGCAGCTAACATGGCCAGCGAAGTGGCAGATTTCCACCCGATCAGGAGGACCACCCCGGTGGGGATGAGCATGATGATGATGGAAGCAAACAGCATGATGTTTGCTTTAACCGCTGGTTTGACCATGGTGTAAGTAAAGCAGTTGCGGAGAGCCCCAGCTGAAGTACCTGGCCAGAAGTTTCAGATTCCTGCTAGCTGACCCTCAATTTTGCGATGTGAAAGGTGCCCTCCCCTTTATTCTGAACACACTCACAAAGGGGTTAATTATGAGTTCGCAGACCGACACACCAGCTGCACCGAAAAGCAAAAACATCGGGCTCGTCGCGGCCATCAGCATCGGCGTGGGCGGCATGATCGGTGCCGGTATCTTTTCCATTTTGGGTGTTGTGGCCAGCATCTCTGGTTCCGCGATGGCAATTTCGTTCCTCATCGGCGGAATCGTCGCCATCTTTGCGGCGTATAGCTACGTGCAACTCGGTAAGGCATTCCCGAGTGTGGGTGGTGCAGTTACCTTCCTCGTCCGCGGCTGGGGAACCGGGGTTGCCACTGGAACACTGAACCTTTTCCAGTACTTCGCGTACGTCATCTCGATTGCACTGTATGCCACAGGTTTTGCTGCCTATGCCAACACGTTCTTGAAAATTGATCCCAAGATATGGGCCGTTGCCGTGATCCTGGCTTTCACCCTGGTGAACTTTGTCGGATCACGCCTGATGGGCCGGGCAGAATCCGTCATTGTGATTATCAAGGTGGCCATCTTGATTGTGTTCATCATCGCCGCTCTTGTTTCTATTAGCCCCACCGGGGAAGGACGACTCAACCCGGATACCTTCCCCACCCCATTGCTCATGCTGACCGGCGCGGGAGTGCTGTTCGTGGGATACGAAGGTTTTGGTTTGATCACTAATGCCGGGGCCAACATGAAAAACCCTAAGCGTGAAATTCCTCGCGCCATCTATATCTCGGTCGCCATCGTGATTGTGATTTATGTCCTTGTGGCAATTGGTGTGACCATCAATGTTCCGTTGACACAACTCAAGGGGCTCGGCGACTCCGCTCTTGCTGTCGCAGCAGAACCGTCGCTCGGCAAGATGGGCTTTACGCTGATTGCAATCGCTGCGTTGCTGTCTACGTCTTCTGCAGTAAATGCCACCCTGTTCGGTTCTGCCAACGTGGCTTACCAAGTGGCGAAGAATGGCAACCTGCCACCGGTGTTCTATCGCCAGCTGTGGGGCAAAGATGTGGAAGGTCTTTTCATCACAGCGGCCCTCTGCATCATCTTCGTGCTTATCTTCCCGCTCAGCGCTGTTGCTTCGATGGGAAGCGCCGGGTTCCTTGTGGTCTATGCCGCAGTGAGCATTGGGCACCTGCGTATTCGCAAGCAAACAGGCGCAAAGGCATGGCCCGTCGTGGTTTCTATCGTGCTGTGTCTGGCATTGTTTGTTGTTCTGTTCACCTACATGGTCCAGAACGACCTCAGCTCAGCTATTGCCCTGGCAGCGACCATGCTGGCCAGCTTCCTGATAGAGGTCATTTGGCGTCGCGTGAAGAAACGTGACTTCTCAGGACTGATGAAAGACACTGATCCACAGAAGGCTTAACTTTCTCTAGACCTTTTGTTTACAAAGAGGTGCTACGTTGAGCACTAACAAGGTCTAAGGAGTTCTTCATGTCTGCTGGTTGCTGTTCGGCACACCCCGTTACCCAAGCCCACCTCGGCGACACACTTGCCTCAGCAGGCACCACGTTCACGGCAGCTCACCATGCTGCGTCAACACCAGCAGGTGCGGTGGCAGACACACTCGTTGTGGGCACCATTGCCACAGGAAACCCTGCGGCCCCCTTGGCAGAAGCAATGGCCATCTCTGGCGGCGCCATCATCGGCATTGGTTCACTGGCAGATGTTCAATCTCTCACCGGTCCTTCAACAAAGACGGTGAAGCCCGAAGGTGTTGTTGTGCCCGGCTTGATCGAGCCCCACATGCACATCTGGACTTCTTTGCTGAACCTCACCTGGACTGATGTGTCTCACGAGTCATGCGCCACGTTCGATGACGTCGTTGCCAAGCTCAAGGCAACTGCTGCAGCGACGCCCGCTGGTCAGTATGTGTTGGGTAAGCTCTTTGACCCCAGCTTGTTCCCCGGTGAGCCTGACCTCACCCGTGACATCCTGGACCAGATTTCTCCGAACAACCCCGTTGTTGTGATGAACGCTTCCATGCACTACCTCTACGTCAACAGTGCAGCTTTTGAGCTCGCGGGTATTACTGACCAGGTAATGGATCCCCCCGGTGGAACCTTCAAGCGTGCTGATGGCAAGCTCACCGGAGTTGTGGGTGAAGCCCCCGCCATGATGATGATGATGGCGAAGTTCCCCAAGCCCTCAGCCCAGCAAGTTGCTGCCGGCATCACCGAGATCTTGACTGAATGTGCACGCCAGGGTGTTACCTCCCTGCGTGAAGCTGCCACGGGAAGCCTGGCGGGTGTGAGTGAGTTCGCCATGCTCCACCAGCTCAATGCAGCTAAGCGTCTGCCCGTTCGTGTCTCTACCGCTCAGTTCTCCATCATGCCGGGCAAGACTCCTGCAGAAGCAGCAGCAGCCTGGAAAGAGGCGGGAGTTACTCCCTTCAGCGGTGACGAAATGGTTCGCGCTGACGCCTGGAAGGTTGTCACCGATGGTTCCAACCAGGGTCGTTCGGGTTACTTCATGCAGCCCTACCTCGGCGAAGACAACGGCGGCCACGCTGACTGGACCCCCGAGGGTCTGCGCGGCGCTATGAAGGCTGGTCTCGATGACGGCTGGCAGATCATGGTCCACACCAATGGTGATGCTGCCGTGGAAATGGCGTTGGAAGCAATGGAAGACCTGCTCCCTGGCTATGCCCCCTCTGACATTCGCCACCGCTTTGAGCACGTGTCTTTCACGACCGATGACCAGCTGGCTCGACTGGCCAAGGCAGGAATTAGCCCCAGCTTCCTCATGAACCACGTGTATTACTGGGGTGCTGCATTCCGCGATACTTTGCTCGGCTCAGCGCGTGCACAGCACTTGGACCGTGTGGCCTCTGCATACAAGGCAGGTCTGCGTCCTAGCTTGCACTCCGATTACAACGTGAGCAAGGTGCACCCACTGCAGAGCGCACGCACTGCCGTGCTGCGCCAGCTGCAGGCTGATGGTTCCGTGCTCAACCCCGCTGAGTGTGCCACTGTCGAGCAGGCGTTGACAGCTATCACCACCGGCGCTGCCTGGCAGATTCACGCTGATGACCGCGGTTCACTCGAGGTAGGCAAGCGTGCTGACTATGCAATTCTCGATAGCAACCCCTGGACCTCAGACCCAGCAAGCTGGGACAAGATCGTGGTCAACGAAACCTATATCGACGGAACGCTGGCCTTCAGCGCCTAAAGTTCTGCCCGCTCGATTCGACCGGTAATTGTGGTGCCCTCTTTGAGGGTGTTATAGATAGTGCCGAATTTGAGCAGGTTTTTGTGGAGCAGCTCGAGTTTGGAGTCGGACTCTGCGGTGGCCACAGTCAGGACATAGTAGATCTCGGTCACACGAGCTTCGAGTGCAGGACGTCGCGCGGTGAGCGAGATAGTGGCAGCGCTATAAGCAAAGGGCATCGCGGGACTGTGTCGTTCGATTCCTTTGAGCATGCATGCAGAGAGCGAGGCAAGCAGGAGTTCGACGGGGTTTGCAGCATCTGCTCTGCCATCGACGCTGGTGTCGAGAAAGATTTCTGTCTCTTTGGTCCACGCCTGTGAACCGTGCTCATCTATACGACGAGCAGTGAGAGTAAAGGTCTTGATCTCTGCGTCCTCGGACATCACTATGCCTGAGCCGCGAGGAGGAGATCCTTGATTTCAGAAGCGGAAGGAACACGTCCAGACGAGACCACTGTGCCATCGATGACCAAGCCGGGGGTGCTCATGATGTTGTAGCTCGCGATCTGGCCGTAGTCTTCAACTTTTTCGATTGTGGCATCGAGGCCGAGTTCGGCCACGGCAGCGCGGGTTGCTGTGTCGAGGGTCACGCAATTGCGGCAACCGGGTCCAAGTACTTTGATGTCGAGAGTAGCCATGAGTATTCCTTAATGTTGTCAGGGGATGATGGCGTTGAAGAGGTATCCAACGAGAATGATGCCGGCAGCAGTCACGCCGACAAAGATGCCCAGCAGCTGTGGCTTAAGTACGCGCTTGAGCAGGATGAGTTCCGGAAGTGACAGCGCCACAACTGACATCATGAACGCGAGCAGCGTTCCGATGGGAAGACCTGCCCCGTAGAGGGATTCAACCAGGGGAAGGATTCCGGCCGCATTGGAATACAGCGGGACACCGAGGAGAACCACGATCGGCACTGCAAAGAGGTTGTCTTTGCCTGCAACGGAGGCGAAAAACGACTCAGGAACCCAGCCATGAATAATCGCACCTAGTCCGATTCCGACGACGAGGTAAGGCCACGTTTTACGGATGATGGCGGAAACCTCGCCCGTGGCGATTCCCACTCGTTGCTTAATGGTGAGCCCTCGAGAGGGATCAATGGCCTCGCCATGGAGCTTTGTTTCGAAGACGAACTTCTCCACCCAGCGTTCTGGTTTGAACTTCCCAATAACCCAGCCCGCCACGATGGCAATGGCAAGACCCGAGACAACATAAAGCAGGGTGATTTGCCATCCGAAGAGGGTGAGGAGCAACCCGATTGCAATTTCATTAACTAAGGGGCTTGCGATGAGGAAGCTCATGGTGACGCCCACGGGAACGCCCGCAGCGACAAACCCGATAAAAGCGGGCACCGCACTGCAGGAGCAAAACGGGGTGATGACGCCCAGGCTCGCTGCCAGGACATTGCCCACGCCTGAGCGTTTTCCGCCGAGGAGGGCTCGCGTGCGTTCCACGCTCATATAGGAACGCAGAAAGGTGATGACAAAGATGATGCCCGCAAGCAACAACATGATTTTGAGAAAGTCGTAGACAAAGAAGTGCACTGTTTCGACAACGCGGTTAGCGCTGTCGAGCCTCAGCACCCCATACATCACCCATGACCAGAGCCATTCGTTGACCCAATAGGCCAAGCCCCAGGTTGCAAGGGCACCCGCGCCAATCAGGGCAAGCTTTCCCTTAGAAGCGGGAAGAGTATCGATGAGGGACATCTCAGCTGGCTAACAAGGGAGCGAGCTGTTGCCAGCGGCCTTGGTTCACGGTGTACCAGGCCCAGGTGCCGCGCTTTTCGCGGATGATGATGCCGGCATCAGTGAGCACTTTGAGGTGGTGGCTAATGGTGGGCTGGCTCAGACCGAGGGGTTCAGTCAGATTGCATACGCACGCTTCGGCATTGTTGCTGGCTTGAATGAAACTCACCAACTGCAGTCGAGTGGGGTCCGCTATCGCTTTGAGGAGAGTTGCTAACTGCTCAGCTTCAGGGCGGGTCAGGGCTGCACTGAGATCAAGGGGAGTGCAACTCGTTGCCTCTGTGGCAACCGGTGCGGTTAATGTCATGTGCCTGGCCTTCCTGAAGAAACACTTGATATATAGATAACAATCTATATTATATAACTATATAGATAAACATCAATATAGTGATGCGGATCTCCGGAATTAGAAAAGGACAATCATGACGGAAACACACACTCAAGAAAAGGCAGCATGTTGTGCAACAGACGCAGCAGAACAGAGCTGCTGTGACTCATCTGCGCAGAGCTCTTCCTGCTGCTCTAGCGAAGCGAAGGATTCAGCCTGCTGCACTCCTTCCGCTGAGAAAGCAGCGTGCTGCTAACAAGTGCTGACTAGAGGGAGGTTCCGAGAGGGGCCTCCCTCTTTCTCTGTGCGCACTACCCTTGAATCATGGCTACCCCCGCAGAACTGCTCGATATTGCTCGCACCATCGCCACCGAAGCGGGTGAACTGATCGTTCGCCGCCGGCGCGAGGGAGTGGTCATTGCAGACACCAAATCAAGTTCTATTGATGTGGTCACCTTTGCTGACCGCGAGTGCGAAGAGTTCGTGAAAAACCGCCTGGCCGAGCTGCGTCCAGAGGACGGGTTCTATGGCGAAGAAGGAAATGAGTTCCCTGGAACCTCCGGGCTCACCTGGGTGGTTGACCCCATTGATGGCACTGTTAATTACCTCTACGGCATTCCACAGTTTGCTGTGAGCATTGCCGTGGTGCAGGGAGAAGCAAACCCTGCGACTTGGACCCAACTTGCTGGGGTTGTGTTTAACCCCTTGGCCGACGAACTCTACTTCGCTTCTCAGGGTGGCGGTTCGTGGTTATTGCACGATGGAAAGCTCACCGAGCTGACTGCCAATAAAGAAAGTGTGATTGAGCTTTCGCTCTTCGCCACTGGCTTTGGCTACAGCTCGCAGGTCCGTGCAGAACAGGCGCAGCTGTTGACGAACGTGCTCCCCGTGGTTCGCGATATTCGCCGTGCAGGTGCTGCTTCACTGGATTTGTGTGCTGTTGCAGCAGGCCGTTTGGATGGTTACTTTGAACGTGGAACCAAGCCGTGGGATCATGCCGCGGGAAGCTTGGTTGCGCGGGAAGCCGGTGCAAAGGTCGGCGGACTTGCGGGCAATGCCGAGGGGGAAACCATGATTATTGCGACTAATCCTTACCTCTATCCCCAGATCGAGAAACTCTTGACTTCTCAGGGATAACCACCTGTTCACTTCTCGTTGGGTGGTCTTTCTCAGGCAAGCTCGGTAGCCTTAAGCCTTCCGTTATTTTTCGAGCTGGTTGGCATGAGTCCCCAGCCGATGAACACGTGAGGATTTTCTGTGGCACACGAACCTGATGAGCTT
>JBEGKV010000015.1:0-8718 GCA_041183925.1 Actinomycetota bacterium | reverse complement strand
GAACTCGTTCCAGAAACTGTCCCAGAGGGTGAGACTGAGCTTCCCTCAGTGCCTTTCGATCAGCAGGACGTCGTATTCCTTCCCGCTTCTGAGACTCCAACAGGGTCGATTCCAGCACCGATTGCCCTCATGGCACAGGTGTCAACACCGCAGCCACCGACTCCCAAGGTCAAGGTGCGCATCAAACACAAGAGCCGCGCGCGCGTGCCCGCTGTCGTTGCCCCTCGAGTGCGCCGAGGTAATGCGGCAAAGATTTTCAGTCTGACGGCAATGGCCTTCGTACTGGGTCTCGCTATCGCAACAAGTATTCCGGCCAATGCTCTCCTCAGCCCAGAAGATGTTGCCGTGATGGCGGAACAATCACGTTTGAGCACTCTTCCCATTGGCGATGGCCAAAGTGTGGAGGGAACGGGTGAAAATGTTGCGGCAGGCCGCGATGGTGTGAGCGTCACGTCGGCTCAAATCGCTCCCACTGCCGGTGCGTACTCGGTCAAGAGACTGGCTGTCAACGTCCCCTTGTCCACCAACGGAGTTCAGTGGCCGGTTAAGGAAGTAAAGATTTCTTCACCATTTGGGGAACGCAATCTTTTCGGTTACTACAATTTCCACACCGGACTGGACTTCTCCCCTGAGTATGGAACGCCGATTTATGCCGTTGCCGACGGCATTGTTTCCCTGGTCGAAGACCCAGGTCCCACCTGTGGTGTGTCCATTTTTATTGAGCACAATGTGGATGGCACCAAGTTCACCAGTGTGTACTGCCACATGGTCCCTGGTTCCCCACCGTTCAAAGCCGGTGACACGGTGAAGAAGGGCGACCTGGTCGGAAATATCGGGTTGACCGGTATTACAACCGGGCCACACCTTCACCTTGAAATTCGTGTGAATGATGCGCCGATTGACCCCTACGCGTTCCTCGTTCAGCGTGCAGGAAAGTCCCCCACGGAGTCCGTGGGTTAGGCCAGCCAGACGGTCGCAGCCGGAGCTAGCACTCCCTCAGAACTCTCACCACTGTCGAGAATGATTTCTCCGGCAGGCAGAGCAAAGGGCTTCTCGCTGTAGTTGATAAACACGGTGACGTCCCCGTTGCGGAAGCCGAGAACGTTCTCTGGAGTTCCCTCAATCCACTCGAGTTCACCCTCACCGAGCGCCCGATCCTTTCGGATCGCCAGCGCTGAACGGTAAAGCTCGAGGGTAGAGCCGGCAACGCCTTCTTGCAGATCACGGGAGTACTCGCGATACACCGCAGGCTGAGGCAACCAGGGTTCCCCAGTCGGACCAAACCCAAAGTTCGGCGCATCCGCTTCCCACGGAATCGGAACACGGCAGCCATCTCGACCGTAGGAAGCACCGGCAGTGCGGAAGAACGTTGGATCCTGACGCTTGTCGTCAGGAATCTCCATTCCCTCGGGCAGTCCGAGTTCCTCACCCTGATACAAATAAGCAACCCCGGGGAGTGCCAGCATCATCGCCGTAGCTGCACGGCCACGTGCCAAGCCGAGGGCGGTATCGGGCTTGGGTTCAGTGAGGGGGCCAATACCGGTGATGCGGTCAGCAATCTTGCCGCTGGGGTCCTGAGCCAACCGGGTGGCATGACGGATCTGGTCATGGTTGGACAGCACCCAGGTACTGGGTGCACCAACCGCGTGGAAGGCTGAGAGGGAATCTGTGATGACCTCGCGCATGTGCTCACCGTTCCAGCGGGTCACCAGGAACGGGAAGTTAAACGCCTGCTGCATTTCGTCGGGCCGAACCCACTGCGCCATCTTGGTCAAGGGTTCAACGAATGCTTCAGCACACAAAATGCGCTCGCCGGGATATTCGGCGAGGAGCTGGTGCCAGTTGCGGTAGATCTCGTGCACACCCTCGTGTCCGAAGTAGGGGTTATCCGGACGAATCTCTGCCGGCGTGCTCCAGTATTCGTCATCACGGCGGAAGTCGGGGAGCCCGGGTGCTTTGGAAAGACCATGTGCCACATCGACGCGGAATCCGTCCACACCACGATCAAGCCAGAAACGCAGAATCTCCCGGAAGCGCTCCCGAACCCAAGGGTTCGTCCAGTCAAAGTCGGGTTGGCTGGAATCAAACAGGTGGAGATACCACTGCCCAGGCGTTCCGTCGGGGTTGGTTGTGCGGGTCCAGGCGGGTCCGCCGAAAACAGACTCCCAGTTGTTGGGAGGTAGTTCGCCGTGTTCCCCTTTACCTTCGCGGAACATGAAGCGCGCACGTTCTTCGCTGCCTTCGCCCGCAGCGAGAGCTTCAATAAACCAGGGGTGCTCGCTGGAGCAGTGGTTAGGAACCAAGTCAACAATCAGGCGCAGGCCAAGATCGTGTGCTTTCTTTTCGAGCGCATCAAAATCTGCGAGCGTTCCAAAGAGGGGGTCCACATCGCAATAGTCGGCAACGTCATAACCCGCATCTTTTTGGGGACTGGTCATGAATGGGGAGAGCCAGATGGCATCTATGCCGAGCTCTCTGAGCTTGGGTAGGCGTGAGGTGATTCCGGCCAAGTCGCCGATGCCATCGCCATTTGCGTCAGCAAATGAGCGGGGATAAATCTGGTAAATAACGGAGGAACGCCACCACTCTTTTATCGACATGGAGCAAGTTTAGATAGCGCAGAAGAATGCTGAATGACCACCGCGGAAAGTCTTCGAGAAGCTCGTGTTTTTAGCATGCCCTCAGAGGTGATAATCTCTTACGGTGCCAATTTTCGGAAAGCTTTCCGAGAGTGTGGATACGCCCCGATAGCTCAGTGGTAGAGCACTTCCATGGTAAGGAAGGGGTCGCGAGTTCAATCCTCGCTCGGGGCCCGATCATTCTTCGACTTCGACAGGTTCGCCTGTTTGACCGGCGAATGTTCGTGGCTGGGTAGCTCAGCTGGTTAGAGCGCACGACTCATAATCGTGAGGTCGCGGGATCGAGCCCCGCTCCAGCTACAACGAAAACCCCCTCATCTGAGGGGGTTTTTTGTAGTTCCGGGGGTCCCACTCACTCAGTCGGGTCGAGTCAACCTTCCTTGACAACACAAGTCGATGAGAATAGCTTTTCCCATATCTCACCTAGGGAACGATATTTCCTGGCGACAGCGGTGTCCCAGAGAGGAAATGACATGCGAGCTGCCCGTTATTACGGCAAAGGCGACATCAGGATTGACGAGGTGGCTCAGCCCGCACTCGCCTTTGACGACGAGGTAATTGTTCAGGTTAATTACTGCGGCGTCTGCGGTACTGATCTGCATGAGTATGCGGTGGGTCCCATCGTGACGTGCACACATCCGCATCCCCACACCGGAGCGATGCTTCCGCAAATTCTCGGACATGAGTTTTCTGCCACCGTTGTGGAAATTGGAAGAGCAGTCCACGATATTTCGGTTGGTGACCGAGTCTCGGTCATGCCTGCCATCGTGTGTGGTCGTTGTGAAGAATGTCGAACGGGACGGGGACATCTCTGCCGCCTCTATGCCTGCACGGGATTGTCTTCGGAGACAGGAGGCTTAGGGCAATTCGCTGTCCTCAAGGAGTATCAGGTTTCAAAACTTCCTGAGTCGGTCAGCGATATGGCCGGTGCCGTTATCGAACCTGCAGCGGTTGCGGCAAACGGAGTTGAGCGAGTGGGTATTCGCGGGGGTGACACTGTGCTGGTGACCGGCGCAGGCCCAATCGGGGCCCTGACCGCGATGTATGCGAACGCTGTGGGTGCGGGCCTCGTGGTGTTTTCAGAACCTAATCCTCAACGCGCAGCATTCGCAGCAGCGTTGGGTATCGGACCTGTCGTGAACCCGCGTGAGGAAAGCATTGACCAGATCATGGCGGATCTCACCGATGGACGTGGTTTTGACGTTGCGATGGAATGTTCTGGATCTAACCCTGGCCTCACCGCTGCAATTGGTTACACCCGTCGCAGTGGGCGGGTGGGACAAACCGGTCTCCACACCAAACCGGCTGAAATCAATGCCATGCAGGTCTCTGAAAAGGATCTGACCATTGTGGGCAACTGGTGTTACGGCATTACCGACTGGCCTCGCGTTATTCGTCTGGTTGCCTCGGGGAAGTATCCCATCGAGAAGGTGGTCACGTCAGTGATCGATCTCACCGATGTGGTGGCTAAGGGCTTTGATGTGCTGCTCGACCCAAACGGCGACCAAATGAAGGTGCTTGTCAAAGTAAATGAGTAACGACATGAAGAGGTTTGAGGGTTCCATCTGTTTGGTGACTGGGGCAGCTAAAGGAATTGGGGCAGCGATAGCAGCACGTTTTGCTTCTGAAGGAGCCACAGTTCTTATTGCTGGGCTTCATCTGGATACTGCCCAGAACATGGCCGCAGAAATTGGCCATGGCGCGGTGGGGTATGAAGTGGATGTTTCAGAGAGTTCCGCAGTCATACGTCTCTTTGATCGCGTCATCAAGGAACATGGTGTTCCGGATGTTGTCGTGAACAATGCGGGAATTGCCAGTGACCACCCCAGCGTGGATCTCCCTGATGAAGTCTGGCAACGAGAATTAGATGTTAATTTGTCGGGCACATTTTTTGGTGCACGCGAAGCTGCTCGGCGTCTCATTGAAGCGGGAAAAACGGGAGTGATTGTCAACATTTCCTCGATAGCGGGTTTTCGTGTTGTCAGCCCGGAACGCCATGTGGGATATGACGCCACCAAAGCGGCAATTTCGCAGATGACAAAAGTATTGGCCTATGAATGGGCCCCGCAGGGTATTCGCGTTAACGCAGTGGGGCCTGGGTATACAGACACCGACATCCTTAAAGAGATTGCCCGCACGTCACCTGAAATCGTCGATGAATGGTTGGCCAAAACCCCGTATGGCCGACTTCTCCAGCCCAGTGAAATCGCGGCAGTGGTGTGCTTCCTGGCATCAGATGATGCTTCCGCAATTACGGGGCAAACAGTCATGGCAGACGGCGGTTACAGTCTTTAGTCAACCCCTAGTTATGGCTGCGTTTTAGTTCAGTAGCTGTGCAAACCAAACAAACAGCGGGATTCCCACAATGAGATTGAACGGGAACGTTATGCCCAAGCTGGCGGTGAGGTAGAAGCCCGGGTTTGCTTGTGGCAGTGAAAGTTTCACAGCTGCTGGCGCAGCGATGTAGGAGGCACTTGCCGCGAGCACTCCGAAGACCGCAGACCCTCCGGCGCTCAGACCAATGGCAGAGGCAAGTCCCACCCCTGCGAACCCGGCAATCAGGGGGAATATCAGTGCGAAGGCTAAGAGCCCCCAGCCTGCCTGGGGGAGTTCTTTGAGGTGTGATCCCGCCTGTATTCCGAGTTGAAGCAGGAACAGGGTGAGCACTCCGATAAAGAGCCCGCCGAAAAACGGCTCGACTCGTTCATAGCCAACCGGACCGCTGATTGCGCCAATGAGCAAACCACCCACAAGGAGAAGGATGGATTTTCCGGTGAGTACTTCGTGCAGCATTGGCCCCCATGACTGCTTCTGTCCTGCGGTTTGTGCCAACACAAGTCCCACGATCAACCCAGGCACTTCCATGATGGCCAGCAAAGTTGGCATGAATCCTTCGGCCGTGAGGCCCACAGATTCGACGAACATGAGTCCCGCAGTAAAGGTAACCAGCGAAGTTGATCCATAGTGGGCGGCTATTGCTCCTCGGTCAATTTGAGTCAAGGGAGTGAGCGCTTTGAGTAGGGCAAAGGCGGCAACGGGAATTGCTAATCCGATGAGGATTGCGATTGCAATGGGTCCGGCTATCTCGGCGGGGTCTGCTGAACGCAGCCCCACGCCTCCTTTGATGCCGATGGCCAGGAGGAGATAGATCGACAGTGCGCTGAAGATTTGAGGAGGAAGCTCAAGCTTGCTGCGCAGACCAACAGCAAGAAGTCCCAGCACAAAGGCTAGGACGGGAGGGGAGGTGAGGTTTGTCACGGCGAGGTTGAGGGATTCCAACTTATTCTTCCAATCACTTGACTAGAAAGATAATACATGAAATTCTTTTCAAGTAAACATTTTCTGATGTGAGGGAAAAATGAACGTAGAACTGTGGATGTGGTTGGCGGTATGCGCCGTCATCATCGTGATGTTGCTGGTCGATCTTTTTGCTCACCGCACAGCACACGAGATTTCCATCAAGGAAGCTGCGCTGTGGTCGGGTTTCTGGGTCGCTCTGGGAATCGGCTTTGGCGCAGTGATGTGGAGTGCGTATGGCGCGGAGTATGGCCAGCAATATTTCGCCGGTTTCGTCATTGAAAAGTCACTGGCCATTGACAACGTCTTTATCTGGGCCCTGATTTTCGCGGCCTTCGGAGTTCCGCGGAAGTATCAACACCGGGTGTTGTTCCTGGGTGTGCTGGGGGCACTCATCTTCCGCGGCATCTTCATCGCTCTGGGCTCGGTCATCCTCGAAAACTTTGCGTGGGTGCTCTACCTCTTCGCCGCATTCCTCGTCTACACCGGTATTCAGATGCTCATCAAACGTAAAGAGCATGCTGACCCCACCGAGGGAGCTTTCTATAAATGGTTCTCTGGGGCTGTTCCGTCGGTGAAAAAGTATTATGGCCAGCGCTTATTTGTGCGGGTCGGTGGAGCGCTTCTGGTCACACCGTTGTTTCTCGTTCTCGTACTGATCGAATTCACAGACATTATCTTTGCGGTGGATTCCATCCCCGCAATCTTTGCCGTAACGTCCGAGCCGTTTCTCGTATTCACCGCAAACGCGTTTGCGCTCCTTGGATTGCGCGCGATGTATTTCCTCTTGGCAGATCTCATGCACCGTTTTATCTACCTCAAGGTTGGTCTCGCACTTGTGTTGGTCTGGGTGGGTATCAAGATGGGTCTTCACGACGTTGTCAAAGTTCCCAGCGGTATCTCATTGGCGGTCATTCTCCTCATCTTGGCAACCTCGATCGTGGTGAGCTTGGTGGTCAGCAGAAATACGAAAGTACATCATGCCCCAGCCGAAATGGAAGAAAAATTCCCGGAAGCGACTCCGGAGGAGATTGCGCAATTAACTCCTCTCTGGCGCCGGTCTGTCAGGATGTAGTCATGGCGAACTGGACTTTCCTCACCCACCACGGGCACGTACTCGTGGCTGTCGCGCAATCGCCGGAAATTACTCTCGATCAAATAGCCGTCAAGGTCGGAATCACAACGCGATCAACCGCAGGGATTCTCAACGACCTGGTAGCCGCAGGGTATGTCGAAAAAGAGAAGGTCGGACGCAACAACAAATACACCGTTCATGGTGAGATTCCGTTGCGTCACCCGCTCAATCACAATACGAAGATTGAAGAGCTTTTGGCCTTGTTCAGCCAGTCGAGCTAGCTCACAAACAGCGGAACAAGAGCTCCTGAGAACACCTGCCAGGCCAGCACACTCTTGGCCACCAGGCTGAGGGTGATGTAAGCACGTTCACCGCGCAGATAGCTCTTCCAGCCGCCGATCTGGCGATATTGCAGAACCTGGTTGATGGCAAAGGTGTTGAAGAACACAAAGAGCGAAATCACGATGCCATAGACAAAGCCGGGCCCTCAGCCGCTGAGGTGGAGCCGGGCTGAAGGGTGTAGATGGCGATGATGATCCAGGGCACGATTCCGGTCATGGAGCCAAAGATGAAGGGCAGGAACTTCTTGTTTCCTGGCTTCTCATACTTCTCTTGCAGAGCCCCAAACATGATCATCGAGGCATTGACCGCGAAGATGGCAAAGAGCGCTGCGAAGTCAGTTGCACCGTTGAGTTGAGCAATCAGCCAGATCATCACCGATGAGCTCAGTGCATACTCGGTCCAGCGGAAGTAGTTGTGGTTCTGCTTCAGGCCATTGGCATAGCGGGTGAAGACGCCGGGCAGCGAAATAAGGAAGTGGAAGAACGCCGACAAAAAGAGGAAGGCAACGACGCCGAGACCCAGGTTAACTTCGAAGAAGGTCACCTGCTCGGTGGGGAGGTCCACGCCGGGCACCGGGAACATGACCTGTGAGCTGAGCTTGGTCAAGACAAAGAGGAATACGAGCCCCTGGGCCAAGTGGATTGCACCGGCCACAATGTTGTACACCCGCAGGCGCTTGATCTGTTCATCTTCAGAGCGAATCTTGCGAGCCATGGAACACCATCCTTAGTGGTCATCTGCGTGACCATTGGCTCCAGTCTGGCTCAGTTGTGGACTGTGAACCAGTACTTTTTCCCTGGGCGGCAGATACGCCTTGGCTGTTGTGTGGTTTTTGGACAGAGAGCCCCGAATTTCGGGGAGTTAACTACGATGGAGTAGTTGATCGAGTGTGCAGTGAAGCACCATTGATTGATGCATTTAATGACATCAATCGACCTGCTACTTGGTATTGGACATCAATCGACCTGCTACTTGGTATTGGACAACATCAATCCAATCAAGGAAGATTAAGCCATGTCTGAATCACAAGTTTCCCACGAAGACTTCGTCGAGATTATCGGCGGACTCCGCGAATTCATCCGCGAAGCAGTTATTCCTCTCGAGCGTGAGATCGCCGAGAACGACGAGATTCCTCAGTCGCTCCGTAAGCAGGCCATGGACCTCGGTCTCTTCGGCTACGCCATTGACCAGGAGTGGGGCGGCATCGGCCTCGACGTTGTGCAGCAGGCAGAGCTAGGTATTGAGCTCGGATACACCAGCCTTGCTTTCCGCTCCATGTTCGGAACCAACAACGGTATTGCTGGTCAGGTTATTGCTGGCTTTGGTACGGACACTCAGAAGAAGCAGTGGCTCGAAGGTATCGCC
>JBEGKV010000014.1:0-8623 GCA_041183925.1 Actinomycetota bacterium | reverse complement strand
CGCTTGGCGCGTTCTTCAGCTTCCATCTGCGCATAGGCTTCACGTTCGGTGCGGTCTGAGCGCAGAATCGAACGAATAATGAGCCAGAACAACAAGCCCAAAATCACAGTCGGAGTGACCGACCACAGTGCGTTAAGCCAGAAGTTGTCCATGTTTGTCAGGATACCTGCAGTAGCTGACTACTTAACCAGGGGAAACATAATGGTCTCGCGGATGCCGAGACCCGTAATGGCCATGAGCAAGCGGTCCATGCCCATACCCATACCGCCCGCAGGGGGCATGGCGTGCTCGAGCGCCTTGAGGAAGTCTTCGTCCAAACGCATGGCTTCAACATCGCCCTTGGCGCCTTGGGCCGCCTGCTGCATGAAGCGCTCACGCTGAATGACCGGGTCATTGAGTTCGGAATAACCGGTCGCCAGTTCGAAACCGCGAACGTAGAGGTCCCACTTCTCCACCACGCCAGAAATGGAGCGGTGCTCCTTGACCAGAGGGCTGGTTTCAACCGGGAAGTCCATCACGAAGGTGGGACGTGTCAGTCCGTCCTTGACGAAGTGTTCCCACAGTTCTTCCACGAGCTTGCCGTGGTTAGCGAGGTGAACTTCCACGCCTTCTTTGTCAGCCAAAGCCTGCAGGTCAGCCACCGAGGTGGTCGGGGTAATTTCTACACCTGCTGCCTCAGACAAAGAGTGATACATCGAGATGCGATCCCACTCGCCACCCAGGTCAAACTCGGTGCCATCAGCCCAGGTCACGACGTGGCTGCCGGCAACCGCGAGAGCAGCGTCCTGAATAAGACGTTGAGTCAGCGCAGCGATAGAGGTGTAATCGCCGTATGCTTCGTAGGATTCGAGCATGGCAAACTCGGGCGAGTGAGTGCTGTCCGCACCCTCGTTGCGGAAGTTACGGTTGATCTCGAAGACGCGTTCAATACCGCCCACAAGTGCGCGCTTCAAATACAGCTCTGGCGCAATTCTCAAGAAGAGCTCCATGTCGAAGGCGTTGGAGTGGGTCACGAAGGGGCGGGCTGACGCACCACCGTGCATGACCTGGAGCATGGGAGTTTCCACTTCGACAAAGTCGAGTTTCGTAAACGTCTCACGCAGTGAGGCCATGGTCTTAGCGCGCGCAAAGACCGTCTTGCGGGCTTGCTCGCGCACGATGAGGTCGAGGTAGCGGCTGCGCACACGGGTTTCTTCGTTGAGTTCGTTGTGCATGTTGGGCAAGGGCAGAACAGCCTTAGAGGCCATCTTCCATTCCGTGACCATGACGGACAGCTCTCCGCGGCGGCTGGAGATTACTTCTCCGGAAACGAAGACGTGGTCACCCAGGTCAACGAGTTCTTTCCAGAGGTCCAGGTTCTCCTCGCCCACCTGGGCGAGAGAAACCATAGCTTGGATGCGGCTACCGTCACCGGATTGCAAGCTTGCAAAACAGAGCTTGCCCGTATTGCGCAGGTGCACGATGCGCCCTGCCAGTCCCACGGTGACACCGGTGGTGGCATCTGCTTCCAGGCCGCCAAAGCGTTCGCGTACGGCAGGGATAGTGTCGGTGATGGGGACAGAGACGGGGTAAGCCTCGAGTCCAAGTTCATGGAAGCGATCGCGCTTAGCTAGGCGCACAGCCTTCTGCTCGCTGACTTCTGCATCGGTCAGTTCGGGCTCGGGTGCAGTGTTCTCACTCATGCGTGGAGTCTCTCAAGGTTTTCAGTGTCCAGCAGGCGTGTGGTTCCAACTTTCGCGGCTATCACCACAGTGACAGGCCCCTGATAGTCATCACTCACGCTCTGAAAGGTGGTGGGATCGACAAGGTCGAGATAGTCAAGTCTAACCAGCGGGTACTGCTCGAAGATGCGGATACCTGCTTCGCGAACAGCAACTGCGCCGTGATGTTCTGCTTCTTTCGCCACAGCTAACAATGCGTGGGGAACAGCGACAGCGGCAGCACGCTCCCCGTCACTGAGAAAACGATTGCGACTGGAGCGGGCGAGTCCGTCACTCTCCCGGATGGTGGACACAATTTCTAGACGCAGCGGGAGCTGCTGATCCTGCACCATCTGGCGAACGAGGAACACCTGCTGGGCATCTTTTTGCCCAAAAATTGCAACGTCTGGCTGCACAATGTCGAACAGTCGTGCCACGACCGTGAGCATGCCGTCAAAGTGACCGGGGCGACTAACCCCTTCGAATGTTTCACCCACAGGTCCTGCGTGCTGGGCTGGGACCGCGGGTCCCCCGACGCGGTCTGGATACATCTCGTCCACGTCAGGCGCAAAGACAAACTCTGCTTTCCCCGACAGCGCCGCAACATCGGCATCCAGCGTGCGGGGGTAGCGATCAAAGTCTTCCCCGGCGCCAAATTGCAGGGGGTTAACAAAAATAGAAACGATCACCACATCGGCAATCTCGCGTCCCCGGTCAACGAGGGCGAGATGACCTTCGTGGAGAGCGCCCATGGTGGGGACGAAGGCGAGAGTCTTGCCTGCAGAGCTGAGCTCTGCACGCAGCGCGCGCACTTCGTGGACGGTGTGCACAACGACAGGGTCAGTCATGGCTATTCCTCGAGTCCGACAAATCCGAGACGTGACGCATCTCCTGCTTGACCAAGTGCGTTGTCTACGGCAGAGCGAATCAGCGGTGCAACAATTCGTCCAGGATTTTCAATTCCAATATCCGCGAGCAGGTTCGTGGCCTGCTCCACAATGGCCGCCGAAAACTGGGAAGCAGTCGCGATGGCCTCGGCATAGTGCGGGCGCTGAGCTTCAGTGATGATGATGGGCTCTCCGCCCATCTCCACGGCGAGCGCCTGGCCAATCGGAAGCACGGGCGTGGGAGCCGTTACCGCGATGTAGGACTCGGCGAGGCGCGCAATATCCATACTTGTCCCCGTGAAGGACATGGCTGGGTGCAGAGCGAGGGGAATGACTCCAGCGAGGACGGCAGGCGTCAAGACGTCAACACCATAGGTGGCCGAGGTGTGCAACACGATCTGTCCGGGTTGCCAGACACCGGCAACAGCTAACCCGTTGATGAGGTCAGGGAGTTCGTCATCTGGAACGGCAATAAGCACCAGTTCGCTGCGCTCCACGATCTCCGGAACCTCGAGCACAGGAACACCGGGAAGGATTGCCTGAGCACGCTCCTTACTTTCTTCGGAGATCGCAGAAATACCGACGAGGGCGTGCCCTGCACCGGCGAGTGCTGCACCCAGAATGGGTCCAACTTTGCCGGCACCGATGATGCCGATACCCAGGCGGCCGTCACGCTGCTGGTTCACCGGCAGCCTCCTTGTCGGTGTCATCAGGCGGAAGGACGCACAGCCATTCAGCGATCAGACCCGCAGTAACCAAAATGGCGGCGCAGACAACCTGTGCACCGACATTGAGCAGCATTGCACCGCCTGGAGCAATGGGTCTAGCCAGTAAATACACCAACACACCAACGCCCAACCCGGCCAGCAGTGCACCGGCATAACTGGAGGCTTTCGCCAAGGCAACGACCCGGGCAGCATAGAAGGGATCCACCGGTTCTTTCCGCTTGCCTGTGACCTTGCGACGTATAGGAATCGCCAACAGCACAGCTGCCGCCGCCACAATCACCAGGGTGATGGCCAGGGTGATGGGGGGAACGAAAATGAATCCACCGCGGGATTGCACAATCAGTTCCATCAAATAAGCAACGACTCCGCCAAGCAGAAACAGGCCAATCAGAGGTGCAGGACCGGTGCGCTTCATACGACCACCTCAAACCGACGCAGTTCCGTGCGGAGCGGGTCTGCCAGTTCTGCAATAGGTCCGTGACCGGGAAGCACTGCTCCGGGTTGGATGTCCGTCCACGGCACCAAGACGAAGGAGCGCTCATGCGCACGGGGATGGGGGATGGTCAGGTGGTCGGACGTCAGTTCGACCCCATCCATCCAGATAATGTCGAGGTCGAGCGTGCGATCGCCCCAGCGTTCATGGCGTTCCCGGCCGTGGTCTTGTTCAATGCCGGCAAGTTCGGTCAGGAGTGCGTCAGGTGGAAGGTCGGTATTTACTAATGCCACAGCGTTGAGGTATTCCGGGGCTTCCAGATCCACACCGTCAGGCTTCACCGCGGCTGATTCATAGAGCGGGGAGAGCGAGAGCAACACCGTTCCACCGAGATCTGCAATCTCGAAGGCGGCTTGCCGAATAGTTGCAGCCCGGTCCCCCAGATTAGATCCGAAGGCGATGATGGCGTTTCTGCGCTGGGTGTCCATTAGCGGGTCCGTTCAATCGTGACCGCGACATCGGCGAAGGGGACACTGATGGGTGCCTGAGGTTTGTGCACCGTGACTTCGACACGTTCCACAGTGGGGTGTGCGAGAACCACCTGAGCTACGCGCTCGGCCACGGTCTCGATCAAATCCACGGGGTCTTGTGCCACTGCAGCAACGACTTCTTCTGCCAGTTCGCCATAGTTGACGGTGTTGGCAAGGTCATCGCTGAGCGCTGCCGGCGAGAGATCAAGCCAGGCAACGACGTCTATGACGAACAGCTGACCTTGCTCACGTTCAACATCAAAGACGCCGTGATGTGCCTGAACCTGCAGGCCGGTGAGGGTGATTCTGTCCTTAGCCACGAGCGCCCTTGTTCCATGATTCAAGCACGCGCAGTGCGCTGACTGTGCGGGCAACATCGTGCACGCGCACCGCCCAGGCTCCTGCTTGTGCTGACAGAACACTGACGGCAACACTGGCAGAGTCACGGTCTTCCACGGTGGCATCATCGGGCAGTAATGCGGCAAGGAACCGTTTGCGTGAGGCACCCACCAGTAATGGATAGCCCAGTGCGTGCAACTCATCGAGTCGACCCAGCATCTGCCAGTTATGTTCAGTGTTTTTGGCAAAGCCAAGACCGGGGTCCAGAATAAGTTTTTCTGGTTTGATGCCCTCGGCTAAGAGTGCTTCCACCCGTTCGCTGAGTTCGCGGGTGATGTCGGTGGGGGCGTCTTTATAAAGAGCCTGATTGTCCATATCGACCGAGTGCCCGCGCCAGTGGCTTGCAATATACATAGCATCAGTCTGTGCAACTGCTTTGGGCATGAAGAAGTCTGCCAACCCACCAGAAACATCGTTGACATAGGTGGCGCCATGTTCGATGGCAAGGATTGCCGTGGCGGCGTTCATAGTGTCAATACTCACCACCGCACCGGAACGAACCAGAGAACCGATGACTGGAATGACGCGAAGTTGTTCGATCTCCGCAGAGACCCGCTCGGCACCGGGACGAGTCGATTCCCCGCCGATATCGATGATGTCTGCGCCCTGCTCCATCATCTCGAGGCCTCGCTTCACCGCGGCATCGGTTTCGAGATAGAGCCCGCCGTCACTGAACGAATCTGAAGTGACGTTGAGGATGCCCATGATGAGCGTGCGGTGCTCAGACATTCTCGGCACCTCCGGCGGAGACTCCAATCAGAGTCATAATTTCTGCGCGGGCCGTAGGCTCTGTCAACTCTCCGCGCGAGGCAAGAGTGATCGTGCGACTATTGGTTTGCTCCACACCACGGGCAGCCACACACTGGTGTTTTGCTTCCACGACAACCAGGACACCACGGGGGTCGAGACCCTGCACGAGAGTGTCGGCAATCTCTTCGGTCAGGCGCTCTTGCATCTGGGGTCGAGCAGAGAGTGTGTTGACCACGCGGTGGAGTTTGCCCAGGCCCACAACCCGGTTTCCCGGCAGGTAGGCCACGTGAGCTACCCCTAAAAAGGGCAACAGGTGGTGTTCACACATCGACCGCACGGTGATGTCAGTCACCACGACCGCATCGGAGAGCTGGTCGATGGGAACACTCTCGGTCAAGTGCTCGAGGGGATCTTCTCCCACGCCAGCAAAGAACTCGCCATAGGCCTGCGCGACGCGTTCCGGGGTCGATGCGAAATCTGCTTTAGTCGGATCTTCACCAATGGCGTGAAGGAGCTCGACGACAGCAGCCTCAATACGAGCCCGGTCGATGGTCATGACTTAGGCCTTAGGTGCAGGCTTCTGTGCTGCAGGTTTTTTCGCAGCGGTCTTCACCGCAGCCGCAGTTTTCGCGGGTGCCTTCCTGGCCACCGGCTTCTTCGCAGCAGGCTTGACTTCAGCCTTCTTCGCAGGGACCTTGACCGGGGGAAGCTTCGACACAGGACGCTCGTTGCTGGAGAGCCACTGCTTACGCAGAGGAAGCTTCTTCACATCCTTGAAAATCTCAGCAAGCTGGTTGTGGTCGAGAGTTTCCTTCTCGAGAAGTTCCGTCGCGAGGCGATCCAACACAACTCGGTTGTCGTTGATCACCTTCCAAGCTTCGGTGTGAGCGTTGTCGATGAGGGAACGGATTTCCTTATCGACGTGCTCTGCCATCTGCTCGGAGTAATCACGCTGGTGACCCATGTCGCGGCCCAAGAACATTTCACCGGAGGCGGCACCAAGCTTGACCGAACCAACGGTCGAGCTCATGCCATATTCGGTGACCATCTTGCGGGCAATACTGGTTGCCTTTTCGATGTCGTTGGACGCACCCGTGGTGGGGTCGTGGAAAACAATCTCTTCTGCAACGCGGCCACCCATGGCATAGGTGAGCTGGTCGAGTAGTTCGTTGCGTGTGACCGAATACTTATCTTCCAGCGGGAGCACCATGGTGTATCCGAGGGCGCGACCACGAGGAAGAATAGTGACCTTGGTCACGGGGTCCGAGAAGTTCATTGCAGCAGCAGCGAGAGCGTGACCACCCTCGTGATACGCGGTGATGAGCTTTTCTTGATCTTTCATCACACGACTGCGACGCTGAGGTCCGGCAATCACACGGTCGATGGACTCATCGAGCGCACGGTTGTCAATCAGCTGAGCATTGGAGCGCGCGGTGAGCAAAGCAGCTTCGTTGAGAACGTTTGCCAGATCAGCACCGGTGAACCCGGGGGTCTTACGCGCGACAACTTCAAGGTCGACGTTCTTGGCCATGGGCTTGCCCTTGGCGTGAACTTCGAGGATCTTCTTGCGACCTTCCATGTCTGGAGCGTCCACACCGATCTGGCGGTCGAAACGGCCAGGACGCAACAGTGCGGGGTCAAGAATGTCGGGGCGGTTGGTTGCTGCAATCAAGATCACATTGGCCTTGACATCGAAGCCGTCCATCTCGACCAGCATCTGGTTGAGGGTCTGCTCACGCTCGTCGTGGCCACCCCCCATTCCAGCACCACGGTGACGACCAACAGCATCGATCTCATCGATGAAAATAATGGCGGGAGCGTTCTGCTTGGCCTGTTCGAACAGGTCACGCACACGGCTAGCACCGACACCGACAAACATTTCGACGAAGTCAGAACCAGAAATCGAGTAGAACGGAACTCCTGCTTCACCTGCTACGGCGCGGGCGAGAAGTGTCTTACCGGTTCCGGGAGGGCCATAGAGCAGCACACCCTTGGGGATGCGGGCACCCACGGCGAGGAAGCGCTCGGGCTCCTTGAGGAAGTCACGAATTTCAGCGAGCTCTTCCACTGCTTCGTTGGCACCGGCCACATCAGCGAACGTGACGGTGGGGGTTTCTTTGGTGACGAGCTTGGCGCGGGACTTCCCGAACTGCATCACACCACGGCCGCCACCTTGCATGGAAGAGAGCATGAACCAGAAGAAACCACCGATGAGGATGACGGGCAACAAAATGCCCAACATGCTCATGAACCAGTTTTCCTTAGGAACCTCATCATTGAAGCCGTCAGAGAGGGTCGAAGCGTTGACCGCATCGACGACCTGAACGCCACGGGGTGCGACATAGAAGAACTGCACGTCGGTGCCGTATTTGGCATCAGCCTTGGTGAGCTTGAGGTCTACGCGCTGCTCAACGTCCACGATGGTTGCACTGGCAACCTTGTTGTCTTTGAGGAAGGCCAAGCCTTGCTCGGTCGTAATGGACTGGTAGCCGGTCATCGAGATCAGCGAGGAGCCAATCCAGACAGCCAGCACGGCCACGACGATATACAGCAGGGGTCCGCGCAGAAGATTCTTCAATTTCATGGTGTTCTCAGGGTATCGGTCTGTGAGCAGGCGCGCAGAAGATTCTTCAATTTCATGGTGTTCTCAGGGTATCGGTCTGTGAGCAGGGTCTGCTGAGTGTTTGCCGAGGGCGGAATGCCAGCTCGCTGGAAGGGTTAGGCGTGTGGGTCTTCTCCGCCATAAACATGAGGGGCGAGAACGGCGAGACCGCGGACATTGCGGTAGTCCTCGTTGTAGTCGAGGCCATACCCAATGACGAATGCAGGAGGAATGTCATAGCCGACATATTTCACGTCCACGGGTTCCTTGATTGCCTCAGGCTTGCGGAACATGGCACACACTTCAATCGACGCAGGTCCACGAGACTCGAGGTTGCCAATCAACCAGTTCAAGGTCAAACCGGAGTCAATGATGTCTTCCACGATGAGGACGTGTCGGCCTGCAATTTCAGCGTCTAAGTCTTTGAGGATGCGCACAACACCCGAGGACTTGGTGCTGGAGCCATAGGAAGAGACGGCCATGAAGTCGATGTGGGCGTGGAATTTCAACTCACGCACGAGGTCGCTGAGCACCATGACAGCACCCTTGAGCACGGCGATGATGAGGACATCTTTGCCCTCGTAATCACGCTCG
>JBEGKV010000013.1:0-12972 GCA_041183925.1 Actinomycetota bacterium | reverse complement strand
TGGTCGCTTGCGTCAATGGCGTAAGCGGGAAGTGAGAAGGTTGCCATCACACCGAGGGCAACAGCCATCACAGCAGCACGAACCATGGTGCGGTTGGTGCGCTTGGGGGCAGCTGCGCGAGCAGGTGCAGGAGTTGCAGCAACAATGTCTTGCGCTGCGGTTACGAGTGCAGAACCACGCTCACGTGCAGAGGATGCGAAAGAGCGTGCGGTCTTACTGAGAGTCTTTTTCTCCGCGAGCTTGCGTTCGCGACGTGACGAAAATTCGTCGTTACCTAATTCGGCCAAAGTTGAAACCTCCGGCGCCCCAACAAGCTAGGTTGCTTACCCCGTCACGATGCGAATTCCGCGTCATTGTTCATACCGAGAGACGGGGGTTGGGACGTCTCGTTATGAGTCTCTCTCACCGTGATGTGGTGGGAAAGCTTCCCCAGACTACGGGAAGTGAGGGGAAAAGTCACATCCGCGACACGCAAAAGTCACAAAAAGATAACGGCCTAAAACCTACAGGCTGTGGGTAACAAAGACGTGAACCGCAACATCTAGTGGTAAATCAAGAGATTCTGAGAATCCGCTGGCTGAAACCCGTACCCGGTTGCCATCACGCTTGAAGCTGATCTCGGAGCCTGGAACGAGGCCCGCAGAAGCAAATTCGCTGAGGGTTTCAGGGCTGATCTGGGCTGGTTCACCCAGACGGCGAACAACGCCCGTGCTTTCCTCGCCCGAAGCCTGGAGGAGGTCTACCAGGTTTGCCACGCCATCCATGAAGGCTTCGGCGTTAGGCAGTCCCAGTTCACTCAAGCCAGGAATGGGGTTGCCATAGGGAGACTCAGTGGGGTTGCCCAGCAATTCGAGGATGCGGCGTTCTACCTTCTCGCTCATCACATGCTCCCAGCGGCATGCTTCATCGTGGACATATTCCCATTCCAGTCCGATGATGTCGCTGAGTAGGCGTTCGGCCAAACGGTGCTTGCGCATCACGTGGACTGCCTTCGAGCGTCCATCTTCGGTGAGCTCGAGGTGCCGGTCATCCGAAACCAGGACAAGTCCGTCACGTTCCATTCGGGCGACGGTCTGAGACACCGTGGGGCCTGAATGGCCCACACGTTCGGAGATGCGCGCACGCAAGGGAACAATGTTCTCTTCCTCGAGTTCGAGGATGGTGCGCAGATACATCTCGGTGGTATCGATCAGATCCGTCATAGTCACTACTTTACCGAGCCCTCCCGCGGGAAAATTCGTCTCTGCCCAAAGCCTAGAATTGACCTATGGCTGATATCACCATCCCCCGCGAACTTCTTCCCGTCGACGGCCGTTTTGGCTGCGGTCCTTCCAAGGTTCGCCCCGAGCAGGTCGCCGCTCTTGCTGGCATCGGCGCAGAGTTGCTGGGTACCAGCCACCGCCAGGCACCAATCAAGAACATGGTGGGCCGCGTGCGCTCTGGCCTGACTGAACTGTTCCAGCTGCCAGATGGCTACGAAGTACTCCTCGGCAACGGTGGCTCCACCGCATTCTGGGATGCCGCTGCGTTCTCTCTCATTGAGAAGCAAAGCCAAAACCTGGTCTGTGGAGAATTTGGTGGAAAGTTTGCCGCTGCAGCACAGACTCCCTGGCTGACGGATCCTCAGGTGATTAACGCTCCGGCTGGTTCGCGCAGTGATGCTGTGGCCACTGCCGGTATCGACGTGTATGCCTGGGCACACAACGAAACGTCCACCGGCGTGATGGCACCTGTCACCCGCGTGCACGGAGACGCTGGCGCTTTGACCGTTGTGGATGCAACCAGTGCGGCAGGCGGCGTCAAGATCGACGCAGCAGAAACTGATGTGTACTACTTCGCCCCCCAGAAGAACTTTGCCTCCGATGGCGGTCTCTGGTTTGCGCTGTTTTCTCCTGCAGCAATCGAACGCGTTGAGCGCATCGCCGCAACAGATCGTTACATCCCTGAGTTTTTGAGTCTCAAGAACGCGATTGACAACTCCCGCCTCGAGCAGACGCTCAACACTCCTGCCGTGGCAACACTGGTCATGCTGGAAAACCAGATCGACTGGATCAACAACTCGGGTGGCCTCACCTGGGCTGATGCCCGCACGAAAGAATCCTCCAACCTGCTTTACAGCTGGGCAGACCGCGTGGACTATGCCACTCCATTCGTCTCCAACCCTGACCACCGCTCACAGGTCGTCGTCACCATCGACTTCTCCGACGACATCGATGCTGCGGCTATCGCCAAGGTATTGCGCGCGAATGGCATTGTCGATACCGAGCCTTACCGCAAGCTCGGACGTAACCAGCTGCGCGTTGCGACCTTTACCGCGATTGAGCCCAGCGACGTTGCCGCGCTGATTAGCTCAATCGAATACGTGGTCGAGAAGCTCTAGTCTTCGTCGTCACTGTCCTCGTCGTCAGCTTCTAAGCTGTCGTCGAGGTCATCGATATCGACACCGTCGATATCTCCACCGTGGGTGTGCGCAGACACGAGAGAGACATCTTCCTCCTCGTCATCTTCATCGTCGTCGTCGTCAGAATCATCGTCCTCATCGAGGTCGTCATCATCTTCGTCGTCATCGTCAGAATCGTCGTCGAGATCTTCGAGTTCGTCACCGAGCACGGTGCCATCCAAGGCACCCTCCGCGAGGTCGAGGAGGCCTTCAGGAAGTTCTTCATCGAGTTCAATACCCGCAGCTGCTGCCTGCTTTTGAGCTTCGAGGAACTCTGCCAGACGCACAGACCAGGGCACCCACTCGGGAGCAACAAGCGCACCCTCAGCAGGGAGAAGTTCTGCTTCCATCACGGTGGGCTCTTCACCGGGCAGCGTGGCCAGGCTGACATTCCAGCGCCAGTTGGGATAGCCGTCGAGTTTGCACGCGTATTGCAGCGTGGCAATGCCATCGTGGTCGATAGTTTCGACTTCGAGCTCGCCAATACTTTCCTCAGTGGTGATCTCTTTGAGCGCAGCCAGAGCAAGGCTCTGGTGCGCATCAGTGAGGTGAGGGAACGCCGAATCAGGCATCAAAATCATCGGCTACGCGACGAAGCAGGGCAGCGATTTTGCTGCTGTGTGCCTTGTCGGGGTAGTTGCCGCGCTTGAGGTTGTTGCCAATGCCGTCCAGCAACTTGACCAAATCTTCCACGATGATCGACATGTCATCGGCGGGCTTGCGGTCAAGCTTCTCGCGACCTGCAGGGGTTTCGAGCACACGAACAGAAAGTGCCTGTGCTCCCCGCTTGCCTTCAGCGACGCCAAATTCTAGGCGTGAACCGGGGCGAACCTTCGCTCCTTCGGGCAGGGCGGAAACGTGCAGGAATACTTCCTGGCCGTCGTCCGTGGAAATAAAGCCGAAGCCCTTTTCCTCGTCGTAAAACTTCACTTTGCCGGTTGGCATTTTTCCTCCTGCGGTTGGTACGACCCTCAGTTTACCGGGGAGTAACAACTGGCACCTATCCTTAGAGGTATGGCAACAGAAGATACCTACGTCGCAACACGAGCAGAACGCATCTTGGGAACCATGGTGATCACGATTGTCGTGTTCTCCGTTCTCGCGTTTCTCGCCATCATCACCGCCGGAATCACCCAGCTGGATCTGACCAGCGCGATCGGTTCTGTGATCCTGGTGCTCCCCGGTATTGGACTTCCCATTGCATTCATCCTGATGATTGCCCTGCTTGTTCTCAACATGATCCGACGCCGCAAAAACGCATCTGCGGGTTCTCGTTAACGCGCTCACAGGCAAGTAGGCGCCTGTGTCCTCTTCATTAGAAATTTCCAAGCGCCTCCGAGCGCTTAGTGACGATCAGCTCATCGAGCTGGTCACCATTCGCCTGGGAACCACAGGTTCTCTGCGTGATTATTTTGACCTCGCTGACGCCCTGCTGGCGCAGGACAGCATCACAGCCGCCCTGCGCAGACTGCCAGCCCACCAGCTGCTAGAACTGCGTGCACTGACAGAAGGTTCACCCCTCTCTGACCAAGGCATTGCCGTGATTATCGAGAGTGCCCTCCTCGGCCCCGCGGAGACACCCCCCGCTCTCTACCCCGAGGTTTCTGCTGTCCTTCATGAGCTCACCAGCTCACTGAAGGCCACGCCTGCAACCGCTGCGCAGAAAAAGAGCACTACTGATCAGACCAGAGATACTGCCGCACTCGAGCACTCCCTCGCGGTTATTACGTCCCTCGATGAGCTTGCTCGCTCCATTGCACACCACCCGGTGAAGGAACTTGCTCGTGGTGGTCTGAGCGCGCAAGATTCTGCGCGCCTGGCACCCCTCATGCCAAGCCCTACTCTCACCCCCACGGCATTACTTGCTCTGGCACAGCTTGCCGGCGTTTTGGTCAAAAACGGTGGCTGGTGGATCAGCACAATCGAACTCGAAGCCTGGCTTGCCCTGCCCCTGACCCAGCGCTGGCTCACCGTCGCGAAGGCCTGGTCTCAAGAACTAGGACCCGATGTGACATCTGTGCTCACGGCACAACACAATTGGGGCCCAGAACTGAACAGCTGGCTCGATGCACAGTATCCGTTGGGTCACGCGTGGCTCGATGCAGATCTGTCTGCTCGCCTGAGCGAAGCAGAACTGATGGGACTGTGCACCCACGGGAACGTCACGGCCGTGGGCAGCCACGTGCTGGCTGGAAACTGGGAAGACGTCGTGACGGCTATCACGGCCGTCGTTCCCCCCTTTGCTGAACACGTGTTCGTGCAGCACGACTTCACTGTCGTTGCTCCTGGACCGTTGCGCCCGGTTGAAGACGTGTTCATGCGTCAGCTGTGCACAGTGGAATCGCGTGGCCTGGCCACAACCTTCCGGATCACCGCGCAGGGCGTGAACCGCTTGCTCGCACAGGGAGTAACGGCAGAAGATATTCTGCAGCGCTTGAACAATCTGGCCGCAACCGATATCCCCCAAGCCGTCAGCTACTTCATTACTGACCTCGGCGAGCGCTTTGGCTCGATTCAGGTCACAGAGAAGAACGGCCTCACGATTGTGACCGCGGTGGACCCCCTCGTGTTGCGCAGCATTGCAGCTGATCATTCACTCCATGCGCTGAGCTTGCGTCCCCACGAACAGAACTCACTGTTCTGCGCTCATCCCGCACAGGTGGTGCATGCAGCGCTGATCGAGGCGAAGTATCCGGCACAGCTCGTGGATGCCAACGGCACGTTCATTCAGCCCGAGGGACGCCACTCGCGTGCGGAGCTTCACGCAGAACCCGCCAACCCCTACACCGCGCTCATCGAGCGTCTCCGGGGCAGCCGCGAGGCAGCCACCACTGACGATGCCACCTGGATAGCCCGGCAGCTGGATGTGGCTGTGCGCGAGAAGAGCATTCTCATCGTGACGGTGCAGATGCCCGACGGTGCACGTGACTTCACCATCGAACCGAAGGGCTTCTCCAATGGTCGTCTGCGCTGCCTGGATCGCACCACTGAAGTGGAGCGCACCCTGCCTGCGTCTCACATCACCGCGGTGCGTCCGGCCTAGTCGGGCGCACACGTCCTGAGTCTGCTCTCAACCGGAGTAACGTAGAGAGATGCCAGAAGGACCGTTGATCGTTCAAAGCGATCGTTCTGTATTGCTCGAGGTGGCCCATCCGCAGGCTGCGGATGCCCGTCATGACCTCGCTGTCTTTGCTGAGCTGGAGCGCGCTCCGGAACACATTCACACCTACCGCATTACGCGTCTGGGTTTGTGGAACGCACGTGCTGCCGGTCACACTGCCGAGGAAATCCTCGGCACGCTCGAGAAGTATTCAAAGTATGCGGTTCCCGCCAGTGTGACCATCGACATTGCAGAGACCGTGAACCGGTATGGCCGTCTCACGATTGAGCGAGATGCCGAGGGGGTGCTGATTCTCAAGGGCAGCGATGCCGCCGTGCTTTCCGAAGTCTCCCGGTCCAAGAAAATCACCACGCTGCTGGAAGGCAAGCGAGAAGACGGCAGCTACGAAGTCCAGGCCTGGGCCCGTGGTCAACTCAAGCAGGAGCTGCTCAAGCTCGGCTGGCCCGCCGAAGACAATGCCGGCTACAAGCCCGGTGCTCACCATGACATTGATCTGGCCACCGATGGCTGGGCACTGCGTCACTATCAAGAAAAGGCCGTCTCGAACTTCCTCGAGGGTGGCTCCGGTGTGGTCGTCCTGCCCTGCGGTGCGGGGAAAACTCTCGTGGGTGCTGGTGCCATGGCAGCGACGAAGACAGACACCCTCATCTTGGTCACGAACACGGTTTCTGCCCGCCAGTGGCGCGACGAGCTCCTCAAGCGCACGAGCTTGACGGCGGATGAGATTGGCGAATACTCCGGTTCCACCAAGGAGATCAAGCCCGTCACCATTGCGACCTATCAAATCCTCACCGCCAAGCGCGGTGGAGAGTTTGCTCACCTAGCTTTGCTCGATGCCCTCGACTGGGGCCTGGTGATCTATGACGAAGTTCACCTGCTTCCCGCCCCGGTATTCAAGCTGACGGCGGAGCTGCAAGCTCGACGCCGTCTGGGCTTGACTGCGACTCTCGTGCGCGAAGATGGCCGCGAGTCTGACGTGTTTAGCCTCATTGGCCCCAAGCGTTTTGATGCGCCCTGGAAGGAAATTGAACAAGAAGGTTTTATTTCCCCGGCGGAGTGCAAAGAGATCCGTATCGATTTGGACCCTGAGGAGCGCCTGATCTATGCAGCTGCCAGCGACGCTGAACGCTACCGCCTCGCAGCAACGTCACCACGCAAGATCGAGATTACGAAAAAGCTCCTTGCTCAGCACCCGGGTGAGCGGGTTCTTGTGATTGGTCAGTACTTGGATCAGCTCGCCGAACTGGGCAACGCTCTGGGCGTTCCTGAGATCACCGGAGCAACCCCGGTCGATGAACGTGAGCGTCTGTTCAATGCATTCCGAGACGGCAGCGAACCTGTGCTGGTGGTGAGCAAGGTGGCAAACTTCTCCGTGGACTTGCCGGAAGCCAGTGTGGCTATCCAGGTTTCCGGTGCTTTTGGGTCACGACAGGAAGAAGCTCAGCGTCTGGGGCGTCTGCTGCGACCCAAGAAGAGTGGCTTCACCGCGACCTTCTACACCCTCGTTGCGCGCGACACCGTGGATCAAGATTTTGCCCTCAACCGTCAGCGCTTCCTCGCCGAACAGGGCTATTCCTACGAAATCGTCGACGGTCACACCATCTAGGTGTGGCGTCTTTCTGCCGATTTCCCACCAAAGCACTGAGAAAGTGCTGTTCCTCAGCGTGCACACAGTCCGCTGTCTAAAAACTCTCAGGTTACATTCAGGAAACAGTCAGATACTGAATACATGGAAAACCCACGAATCCTCATAGTTGATGACGAACCCAACATTCGAGACCTCCTGACCACCAGTCTTCGGTTCTCCGGGTTCAATGTTCAGGCTGTTGGCAATGGCGCAGCCGCAATCTCGGCAGTACTTGCAGAAGAGCCCGATCTCATCGTGCTCGACGTGATGCTTCCGGATATGAACGGCTTCTCCGTGACCAAGCGTCTGCGCTCGGCCGGATATACCGCCCCCATCCTCTTCCTCACGGCCAAGGACGACACCCAAGACAAGATCATGGGCCTCACCGTCGGTGGCGATGATTACGTGACCAAGCCCTTTAGCCTCGATGAAATCGTGGCCCGCATCAAGGCGATTCTGCGACGCACCATGCAGGCCGACGAGGAAGCTCTCATCCGTGCCGGCGAGATTTCCATGGATCAAGACACCCACGAAGTGGTGGTCAATGACACCGTGGTTGATCTCAGCCCCACCGAATTCAAGCTGCTGCGTTACCTCATGCTCAACCCCAACCGCGTGCTGAGCAAAGCCCAGATCCTGGACCACGTCTGGGAATACGACTTCAACGGTGACGCAGGAATTGTGGAGTCGTATGTCTCCTATCTGCGTCGCAAGCTTGACGCTGTCTCCACCGAACCACTGATCACCACCAAGCGTGGATTCGGCTACATGCTCAAGGTTGCCAAGGCGTCCTAACCCTTACGTCCCATGCACCGAAAGAGGGCGAGATCTGACAAGGTCTCGCCCTTTCAGCATTTACACACCTCATTCCTGCTTAGATTGCTTCTGATGCCTTTCAAATTGAACGAACGATGGAACGCCATCTCCTTGCGCACCAAGGTGACCGGCGTCACTGTGTTGTTGCTCACGATTGGCCTCTTGGTTTCCGGTATCGGAACGATGGCCATGCTCAAGCCCGCACTGATTGGACAGCTGGACACCCAGCTGCAATCTGTGCAGCAGGACCTGTCGAATGTGCTGCAGCTGAGCAAGTCGGGAACTCCCCAGCAGGCTGCCCCCACCGATTACTATTACGCGGTTTATAGCGCGAGCGGTATTTTGCTCGAGCAAAACTGGACAGACAAAACCGATTCAGCCCGTCCCAACCTGCCTAACGGCATCACCCTGGACGAAGCAACCACTCTCGATGGGGCTATCTTCCCCATTCGTTCCAATAATGGCCGCGTCCTCTTCCACGCCATTGCCGTTCCCGTCACCTTTGACGATGCCACGGGCACACTCGGCACTGTTGTCGTTGCCTTGTCCACGTCCAGCGTGGACAAACTCATGACCACCTACCTCTCGATCTTCTTGGGGCTCGGTATTGCCATCGTGATCGTGGGAGCTTTGCTCACGCGCTTCCTGGTCACCACGACCTTTGCGCCGCTGCGCGAGGTGGAGGACACTGCCACCGAGATTGCTGATGGCAATCTCAGCCTGCGTCTGCCCTCGACTTTCCCCACCAGCACAGAAGTGGGACGTTTAAACCGCTCCCTCAACATCATGTTGGGCCGCATTGACCGGGCCTTTGCCGACCGTGCTCGCACGATTGATCAGATGCAACGCTTCGTGGGCGATGCCAGCCATGAGCTGCGCACTCCCCTTGTTTCGGTGCGCGGCTATGCCGAGCTCTATCGCATGGGCGCCTTGCAGACCCCCGATGAAATCGCCCAGGCGATGGATCGCATCGAAAAAGAAGCCATCCGCATGGGTGCTCTTGTGGAGGACTTGCTCGAGCTTGCCCGCATGGATGAAACCCGGCCTCTCGAGATTTCTCAGTTTGATCTGATGAGCATCGCCCACGATGCTGCGATGGATGCGCGGGCCTTTGATCCCGAGCGGACCATCACCGTCACCGGTGACGAAGTGACCATTCTCGGCGCGGAGAACAAGATCCGCCAGGTGGTGACCAACTTGATGGGTAACGCTCTGCGCTTTACCGAAGTGGGATCCCCACTGGAACTGATTGTGTCGAAGCACGACGCAGCTGGCGAAGCCAGCATCTCGGTTGTGGACCATGGTGAAGGAATCCCGAAGCAATTGCGGGACAAGATTTTCGAGCGTTTCTTCCGCGCAGATAACTCCCGTGCTCGTGAGACCGGCGGCAGCGGTTTGGGTCTGGCCATCGTGGCCTCCATCGTCCGAGCACACAACGGCCGAGTGGACGTCACCGCAACCAAGGGTGGCGGAGCCACCTTCACGGTGACCCTGCCTGTCATCCACACCTCACCTGAGCTCTAGATATTCCACAGCTTTCCTGTGAGGTGTTCGTGGCGGAAGCCAGTGAACATACTCTGACGTTTGTGAGCGCGCCCGGCCCGCAGCACCTCCCCCCTCCGCTCAGGGGCTGGGTGCGCCCACACCAGACCACAAAGGAGAAGTCATGCCCGTATTTCACGTTGATAGCGATGCCGTCGCTCACGCCAGCTCGGCAGCGCAACAGTCCATTGCCCGCATTCAGTCCGAAGTGGTGGCCCTGCATACCCAATTGACCAACCTCCAGTCATCCTGGGGCGGAGCGGCTGCAGATGCTTTTCAGGCAGTGGTGACCGAGTGGCACCTCACTGCCCGGCGCGTGGATGAGAGCCTCGGTTCAATTAATCACGCATTGAATCTTGCCGCCCAGCAATACATGGACATTGAGCAGGCCACAGCAAGAATGTTCCGCGTCTAGCCAGGTGACTCACTTTCGGCTCTAGCCCCCACCAACGACAGAACGCCTCCCCTATCGGCGGGGAGGCGTTCTGTGGTGTTCTGGTGAGACTTAGAAGTCCATGCCACCTGAAGGGTCACCCATTGCTGGAGCAGCCTTCTCGGGCTTCTCAGCAACGACTGCCTCAGTGGTGAGGAACAGTGCTGCAATGGACGCTGCGTTCTGCAGTGCCGAGCGAGTCACCTTAGCTGGGTCAATAATGCCCGCAGCCATGAGGTCGACATACTCATCAGTTGCAGCGTTGAGGCCCCAACCGATCGCCAGCGAACGAACCTTGTCCACAACAACGCCGGGCTCGTGTCCTGCGTTCAGAGCGATCTGACGCAGAGGAGCTTCGATAGCAACGCGAACGATGTTCGCACCGGTTGCTTCGTCACCGGTTAGCGAGAGCTTCTCAAAAGCAATCTTGCCAGCCTGGATCAGTGCAACTCCACCGCCGGGGACGATGCCCTCTTCAACGGCTGCCTTTGCGTTGCGGACAGCGTCCTCAATGCGGTGCTTGCGCTCCTTGAGTTCAACCTCAGTTGCGGCACCAGCCTTGATGACTGCAACACCACCGGCGAGCTTAGCCAGACGTTCCTGGAGCTTCTCGCGGTCGTAGTCGCTGTCCGAGTTCTCGATTTCAGCGCGGATCTGAGCAACGCGACCAGCAATGAGTTCTGCGTCTCCGCCACCCTCAACGATGGTGGTCTCATCCTTGGTGATGACAACCTTGCGTGCCTTACCGAGCATGTCGAGTTCGACGTTCTCGAGCTTGAGGCCAACTTCTTCAGCGATAACCTGACCACCGGTGAGGATAGCCATGTCCTGAAGCATTGCCTTGCGGCGGTCACCGAAGCCAGGAGCCTTGACAGCTACCGACTTGAAGATGCCACGGATCTTGTTGACAACCAGGGTTGCCAGTGCTTCGCCATCGACGTCTTCCGCGATGATGAGCAACTGCTTGCCGGTCTGAATAACCTTGTCCACGATGGGCAGCAGGTCCTTGATGTTGGAAACCTTGCTGTTCACGATGAGGATGTAAGGGTCTTCGAAGACTGCTTCCTGACGCTCAGGGTCAGTGACGAAGTAAGCGGAGAGGTAACCCTTGTCGAAGCGCATACCTTCGGTGAGCTCGAGCTCGGTGCCGAAAGCGTTGGACTCCTCAACGGTGACCACACCTTCCTTACCGACCTTGTCGATAGCTTCAGCGATCAGTGCGCCAATCTCGGGGTCCGCAGCAGAGATAGAAGCAGTGGCTGCGATCTCTTCCTTGGTCTCGACCTCTTTCGCGTTTGCAATGAGCTCAGCAGAGACGGCGTCAACAGCCTTCTCGATACCGCGCTTGAGCGAGATGGGGTCTGCACCAGCAGCAACGTTGCGAAGACCTTCGCGAACGAGTGCCTGAGCGAGAACGGTTGCGGTGGTTGTTCCGTCACCAGCGACGTCATCGGTCTTCTTGGCAACTTCCTTAACCAGCTCAGCGCCGATCTTTTCGAAAGGGTCGTCCAGTTCGATTTCCTTCGCGATGGATACACCATCGTTAGTAATCGTGGGGGCGCCCCACTTCTTTTCGAGGATAGACCGCGACGTGCCTCTTCATCAAAAGCAATGATTTTTGCCATGGTTGTTTTTCGTCCCTCCCGGACGTCAGAAATACTGCAAGGATTAGCACTCAATTGAATCGAGTGCTAACTCAATATTGGCACTCTCACCGCTCGAGTGCAAGTGCGTCCGCGGTCAGCGAAAGGCGTTTCGAACAGCCAGGTAACTGCACGAACCCCCTCCTGTTTTCAGGAGGGGGTTCGTGATGAACTGTGTCAGTGCTTAGGGGGTGATGGTGACGCTTCCACCGGGCACGTAGGACTCGTTGGGAACCATCTCGATCCAGCTGTTACCAGGAGCGAGACGAATGGTGACCCCATTATCTGCCGTGAACCGGATGGGTGCAGCAGTGGATGCCTTGCTCCAGGTTCCGTGGACAACCTTGCCGCCGCTGAGCACGAATGCTTCACCCGAGTCGACCATACGAGTGCGAGGAACGCCCACGAATTCATCCACGTTGACGCGCATCACGATGATGTTGGCGGCCGAGAGCTGGGCGCCCGCGAGGTCTAGGTCAGGACCTTCCCACTGGGTGCGGAGGTAACGACCAGAACCGGCGTCGTAGGTCCAGGTGTTATCACTCTGGTTACTAAAGATGTTCTGCACGGCCGACGCAGGCGTACCGTCCTGCACTGCTGTCGAAGAAGCAAGCGATCCTGCGTAGGCCCACTGCTGTGCAGGTGCAGCTAAGCCGGGGTTCGCAGCAATAACTTCTTGAGCGTGCAGCATGAGGTTGTACGGAGCAACGTTGTAGTCGTTGCGGTACATCGCAGGGTCGTTCTCGGTCACGTTGACCAAACCGGTGTCCACGGCGAGGTCACGTGTTTCCTGAGCACCGTATCCGGAGTAAGCGATGATGCCACCGAAGGGGGCAGCGATGTCCGCATCCATCGGACGCAGTGAGCGAACAGGGCCCACCGAAACTGGAACAGTGGAGTTCCAGACGCCGACGTAGCGAGTGATGCCACCTTCGACGATTTCTTCGAAGACCACATCAGCTTGGTTCAAGCCATCCTGTGGTTCACAGTGGAACACGTTACAAATCTTGACGGAAAGCGCAGGTCCTACCGTGGTGCCGGCTGCTAGTGCCACGCCGGTCAGCGGTGCGTAGGCCACAGGAGCGGGAGTCTTGTAATTGGAGGTGTAGCCAGGATCACTGGGGCTGGGAGCCGATCCACCTGAACAGGCGGCCAGGGTCACAGCCAAGGTACCGGCGGTAGCCAGTCCAATTACACGGGTAAGAATGCGCGAAGAAGTAGTCACGGCAAAAGACTAACGCCGCCCACTCTCGTGGACGGCGTTAGTTCGGGCGTGCCCGAATATTACGAGGCTTTAAGCCAGTCGAACCGACTCAGCCTGAGGACCCTTGTTTCCGGTACCGATTTCAA
>JBEGKV010000012.1:0-10970 GCA_041183925.1 Actinomycetota bacterium | reverse complement strand
TGGGTTGCCACCCAGTTCACCGATGTGTCAATTTTTGCGGTGAACCTCATTTCCGCGATGGCTCTGGGTCTGGGCATTGACTACTCGCTGTTGATCATTAACCGTTTCCGTGAAGAGCGGGCCAAGGGCGGGGAAATCCGCGATGCGGTGCTCTCCACCATGGAAACAGCAGGTCGAACCGTTCTCTTCTCCGGCCTCACCGTAGCTGTCGTGCTCGCTTCACTCGTGATCTTCCCTATGTATTTCTTGCGCTCCATGGGCTTCGCCGGCGTCGCTGTGGTGATCGTTGCTGTCCTGGGCGCTCTTGTGGCACTGCCGGCCATGCTCATGTTGCTGGGCGACCGGGTCAATAAGTGGCGAATTATCAAACGCGACTTGGTTCCCACAGACACGGGACTGTGGTCTTCGGTTTCTCGCTTCGTCATGAAGCGGGCTATCCCCGTCTTCCTCATCACCATCGTTGCTCTCGGCGGGCTGGTGGCATTGGGAAACAACGTCAGTTTTGGGCTGGTGGATGAGCGAGTGCTTCCCGCCGACTCCCCCACAGCGATCTCTGCAGAAATCCAGCGCACCCGTTTTGACGGCCAAGAGGCTATGCCCCTGCAGATCATTGCCACCGGCGCGACAGATGAACAACTGGCCAGCTATGTCGAAGAGTTGAGCAACACGGCACACATCGTGCGGGTGCAGAGCGCCCTCGGCGTGACCGTTGATGGCGAGACCAACTCTCAAGCCGCAGGCATGTTCACCGACTACGTCATCACGGACCACCAACGCATCGTTGCGGTGGCAGATGTCGTTGCGCGCAGCCAAGAAGGCATGGATGTCGTCACCGAGGTGCGCGCCCTGGATCCACCTTTTGAGGTGAAAGTGGGCGGTGTAGCCGCCGACTATGCCGACTCGATGAACGGCATCACCGAGAAGGTGCCACTGCTGTTGCTGTGGGTATTTATTGCAACCTTCATCTTGCTGTTCTTGTTCACCGGCAGCGTGCTTCTGCCCATCAAGGCGTTCTTGCTCAACATTGTTTCCCTCGTGGCAACGCTCGGTTTCCTCACGTGGGTGTTCATGGACGGCAATTTGCAGGGCGTTATCGGAAGTTTTACTCCGCTTGAAAACATTGAATCCTCCATGTTTATCCTCATTGCCGTGGTGACGTTCGGATTGTCCATGGACTACGAGCTGTTCTTGCTCAGTCGTATCAAGGAACTCCACGACGAGGGCATGAACACAGAAGATTCAGTGTCATTGGGACTGCAGCGCAGTGGTCGCATTATTACCGCAGCTGCGCTGGTCTTGGCGGCAAACTTCCTGCCCATGCTCACCTCCGGGGTAACCACCGTGAAAATGCTGGGCTTAGGTCTTGCATTTGCCATCCTGCTCGATGCCACCGTTGTTCGAGGTCTTCTCGTGCCCGCCACCATGAAACTCTTTGGCAAGGCCAACTGGTGGGCACCCAAGTGGATGCGCTGGCTGTTTAACAAAGCAGGAATGTCCCACTAAGACTTCTTAACTCAGCGCAGCGGGACCTTCTGCCAACAATGTGGCAAAGCCAGCAGCATCGAGAACGGGGATGCCGAGTTCTTCGGCCTTGGTGAGCTTGGAACCCGCACCTGGGCCTGCCGCAACAAAGTCTGTTTTCTTCGACACGCTTGAAGCAGGTTTTCCACCGGCGGCGATAATGGCTTCCTGCGCGCCTTCTCGCGTGAAGCCTTCCAGCGAACCTGTCGCCACGATGGTGAGACCTGAACAAGGACCGTCAATCTCGGTACGAGCTCCTGGCCCTTCATGTCCTGGTATTTCAAACTGCACACCTGCGGTTTTCCACTGAGCAATGATGTCCTGGTGCCAGTCCACTTCAAACCAGTTCTGCAGCGACTCCGCGATGATGGCGCCCACGCCATCAACGGCAGCAAGCTCATCGAGGGTCGCTGCCCGAATGGCATCGAGTGAACCAAAATGGTTGGCCAGTGCCCGCGCGGCTACAGGTCCCACATGGCGAATATTCAACGACACCAGCAATCGCCACAGCGGTTTGGTCTTCGCCAATTCGAGGTTGGCAACCAGTTCAACTGCGTTCTTGGACTCTGTGCCATCCGCATTGATGAAGTAGGGAACCTTTTTGAGATCCTCCACCGTGAGAGCAAAAAGGTGAGCTTCGGTGTCGAGGGGCGGCTCTTCGCCATCCTTGTGATTAGTCAACGCGGCAGCAGCGACTTCGCCCAGACCTTCGATATCTAATCCTCCGCGGGAACCTATGTGTTCAACTCGACCACGAACCTGCGCAGGGCAGCTCTTCTGGTTGGGGCAACGCAGATCAATGTCGCCTTCAGATGCTGGCGCAAGCAGTGCACCACACTCCGGGCACCCTTCCGGCATCACGAATGCGTGTTCTGTGCCGTCACGAAGTTCTAGGACTGGACCCAGCACCTCTGGAATGACATCTCCAGCCTTACGAATAACGATGGTGTCTCCGATGAGGACACCTTTTGCTTTCACCACATCTTGGTTGTGAAGAGTGGCAAATTCCACCGTGGACCCTGCAACCTTAACGGGCTCGACGACCGCATAGGGCGTGGCCCGTCCGGTTCGTCCCACACTCACACGGATATCCACCAGCTTGGTGTTCACCTGCTCGGGGGGATATTTGTAGGCAATAGCCCAGCGTGGGGCACGCGAAGTCGCCCCCAGTTCACGCTGGGTGGCCATGTCATCGACCTTGATCACGATGCCGTCAATTTCGTGTTCGACGGAATCTCTGGCCGCACCCATTTCCCGAATGAAGCGGGCTGCGTCTGCTGCAGTATTCACCACGCGAAAGTGGGTTGAGGTGGGAAGTCCCCAGCTGTGGAGTAAGCCGTAGACCTCAGACTGCGTTGGAACTGGAGCGTCTTCCCACGCACCAATGCCGTGCACCAACATGCTCAGTGGCCTGGTTGCGGTCTTTTCTGGGTCCTTTTGACGCAAAGACCCACTGGCGGCATTGCGCGGGTTGGCAAAGACTTTTTCACCGGCCTGAGCAAGTTCGATGTTGAGCTTTCGGAATGCCTCTACGGGGAAGAAAATCTCTCCACGAACTTCGACCAGTGGAGGGTGGCCTGAGCCTGACAGCGTTCGAGGGATCGACTTAATGGTCAACACATTCGCGGTGACATCTTCCCCCACAACTCCATCACCACGCGTAGCAGCGGAGACCAGCTGACCATGTTCGTAGCGAAGGTTGATCGCCAAACCATCAATCTTCAGCTCGCAGAGGTAGTTCACCTCACGTCCGGTGTCTTTCTTGATGCGCTCAGCCCAGGCAAGGAACTGCTCCTCAGAGAACACATTGTCCAAGCTCATCATGCGGGCAGCGTGGGTGACGGGTGCGAACAGTTCGGTTGCTTTACCACCGACAGACAGCGTGGGGCTGTCCTGACCCTGAAGTTCGGGGTATTGACGCTCGATGTTTTCGAGGCGCTGAATGAGTGCGTCATAGTCGATGTCGGCGATGAGGCTTTCATCCCGCTCGTAATACGCATCCCGCGCAGTCAGGATTTTGCTGGTTAGTTCTTCAACTTCGTGCTGGGCTTTATCGAAGTCGTTGAGCTCTGGAACAGTCCCGAGGTCATCCCCGAAGAGTGCGTCCTGACTCATGCCGTGGCCACGACGTTCAGGTCACTGACAGTTCGCGCAATGGTGAACTGACCCAGAACCCGAGTATCGACATAGAGCACCGCAGTTTGCCCAGCGGCAACCGAGTTGAGCGGGGTGGTCGGGCGAACGACGAGTTCGCCACCAACCAACTGGGCAACAGCGGGAACAGGGTCTGCATGAGCACGGATCTGTACTTCCACATCAAAATCAATCTCAGGGTTTTTTTGTGGTTCACCGCACCAGGTGAAACTCGTTCCGGCAATCTCGATGATGTCGAGTGCTTCCTTGGGCCCCACGACAACCGTGTTGGTCTTGGGGCGAATCTCAAGCACGAACCGGGGCAAGCCATCTGGTGCCGGAGTGCCGATGTGGAGGCCTTTGCGTTGACCAATCGTGAAACCGGGCGTGCCGTCGTGGGTGCCCAGTTTGTTGCCCTGGGTATCGACGATGTCACCTTCGCTGATGCCCACCCGGTCTGCTAACCAGCCGCGGGTATCGCCATCAGGAATGAAACAAATATCGTGACTATCAGGCTTCTGGGCCACGCTTAACCCTCGTTCTGCCGCCTCTGCACGAATGAGATCTTTCGAAGGGGTATCCCCCAGCGGGAACATCGCGTGAGCCAGCTGCTCGCTGGTGAGTACGCCCAACACATAAGACTGGTCTTTAGCCCACGCACTGGCCCGGTGAAGTTCGAGGTTGCCCTGAGCATCCGGAATAACGGTGGCGTAGTGGCCGGTGCAGACCGCATCAAAACCCAGCGCCAGAGCTTTTTCCATCAGGGCAGCAAACTTGATCTTCTCGTTGCAGCGCATGCAGGGGTTCGGGGTGCGACCTGCCTGGTATTCCGCAATGAAGTCATCGACAACGTCGGACTTGAACCGTTCTGAGAAGTCCCACACGTAGTAAGGAATACCGAGCATGGTTGCTGCACGTTGCGCGTCCATCGAGTCTTCGATAGTGCAGCACCCCCTTGCACCGGTGCGCAGAGTTCCGGGCATTCGACTCAGTGCGAGGTGAACGCCCACGACATCATGACCTGCCTCCACGGCACGCGCAGCAGCAACGGCAGAGTCCACTCCACCACTCATGGCCGCTAAAACACGCATACTCCAGTTTAAGCCGTGGAAAGCTGCGAGAGTGCCGAGTTACGCCGTTGTCCCTGCGCGGCGAGCGCGATCCACTGCCTCCGGCAAGGCAGCAAGGAATTCATCGAGTTCAGCCTGCGTGGTCGTATGACCAAGCGTGATGCGCAGAGCAGAAGATGCGCCGCGTTCGTCATGCCCCATGGCAAGCAAGACATGGGAGGGTTGTGCAACGCCGGCCTGGCAAGCAGATCCGGTCGAGACGGAGACTCCGTGGGCATCCAGGAGAAATAACAACGAGTCACTCTGACAGCCAGGGAAGGTGAAGTTCACGTTGTTATCGAGCCGGTTGGCGGGATCCCCACTGAGCACGGCGTCAGGGATGAGTTCCTGGATCCGAGCAATCGTGGCATCGCGCAATGCTGTCAGCCGCGAGTGTTCACTCACCTGGGTCTTATCCACCATGAGTGCCGCCGTGGACATCGACACGATGGCCGGTGCATCGAGGGTTCCACTGCGCAGTCCCCGCTGCTGTCCTCCGCCATGAATGAGTGGTTCGAGCTGGGCTTGCCTGCTCACGACGAGGGCACCCACGCCAGGCACAGAGCCGAATTTGTGTCCAGAAATACTGAGGGCAACCAGCCCGGAGTTTCCTGTTGCTCCGCTGGCGGTGCGCAGTTCAGCAAAGTTGAAGGACACATGGCCGAAGGCAGAGACGGCATCGATATGCAGAGGAATACGGCGAGTGGCAGCGAGCGCAGCGACTTCTGCAATGGGTTGAATGGTACCCACTTCATTATTTGCCCAGAGCAACGTGAGCAGCGCGAGGGAACTTGGGTCACGTTCCAGGTTTTCTTCAAGTGCGTTGAGGCGAATGCGTCCGTATTCGTCTACTGGAATCCACTCGATAACTGCACCTTCATGCTGTTCTAGCCAGATCACGGTATCCAGGGTGGCATGGTGTTCTGCCTCAGGAACCAGGATGCGTCGACGTACAGGATTGGCTTCCACCGCAGCTCGGAAGAGCCCCACGATGGCAAGGTTGATTGATTCGGTGCCACCCGAGGTGAAGATCACCTCGATGGGCTCACATCCCAGCACTGTGGCGAGATATTCACGAGCTTCTTCAACCTGAGCTCGGGCAGCTTGGCCATGGCGGTGCACAGAAGAGGGATTTCCAGCATGGGTCAGGGCTGCTGTGTATGCACTAAGTGCTTCGGGGCGCACGGGAGTAGACGCTGCGTGATCGAGATAAGCAACCATCGGTACTCCCTTCTGGTGAAAACCGTATGTGTCAGAGGTTTAACGGCTCACCCCACGTTACGAAACATGCCGGCAAACTATCTGGCTAGTCTATTTCGAGTGACTATCCCTCCCGCTCTCAATAACCTTGGCGTGCGTCTGACCACTTCAGGTGGCGAGATCAAGGTTTTCAGCGCGAGTGCGAGTGGCATCGATGTTGTCCTCTATGACACCCCCGGCGGAAACCACATCGTTGAACGCCTCAGCCTCAAAAAAGGCAAAGCCGGCATCTGGTCTGGATCCTCGAACCTGCTCGTCGTAGGGGCAGAATATTCACTGCAGGCATGGGGACCTGCGGGACCGCAGGATTCCTTCTCAGCTGAAGAACTTTTGGTAGACCCCTACGCCAAGGGCCTGAGCCGGGTCGGCAACCACTGGCGTAACGTCGTGGTCGACACCAGTTTCGACTGGGGCACGTCGACGAAGCCGCAGACAGACCTAGACAAGTCCGTCATCTACGAAGCGCATGTGCGGGGCCTGACCAAGATGCACCCCGGAGTTCCACTCGAGCTGCGTGGAACCTATGCCGGACTCGGTCACGAAACCATGACCACCTATCTGCGCGAGCTGGGTGTCACCGCCGTGGAGCTGCTGCCCATTCAGGCTTTCCTTTCCGAAGAGCACCTGCTGCGCCAAGGAACCACCAATTACTGGGGCTACAACTCCCTCAACTTCTTCACACCGCACGCTGCCTATGCCACACCAACAGCACGCGATGCAGGCCCCAGCGCTGTGCTGCGCGAGTTCAAACAAATGGTCAAGGACCTGCACGAAGCAGGGCTCGAGGTCATCCTCGACGTGGTGTACAACCACACTGCTGAGGAAGGCAAACTTGGCCCTCGCTTGAGTTTCCGTGGCCTCGATAACGCCAGCTATTACCGCCAAGATGACGAGGGTGAATATATCGACACCACCGGGTGCGGTAATTCACTCAACGCATCTGAGCCGGTTGTTCAGAAACTCATTCTGGACTCCCTGCGTTACTGGGCCGAAGAAACCCAGGTCGATGGCTTCCGCTTTGACCTGGCTGTCACGCTGGGCCGCGACGAAGACGCGGTCTATCAGCGTGAGCACCCTTTGCTCGAAGCCATCCGGACAGACCCCCTCCTCTCCACCACCAAGCTCATTGCAGAACCCTGGGATGTGGGCATGGGCGGCTGGCAGACCGGCAACTTTGCCGACGGCTGGCATGAATGGAATGACCGCTACCGAGACCGCATTCGTAATTTCTGGCTGCCAGATATCGCGCAGGCCCGGGAAACCGGTATTGCTCCCACCGGTGTCGGGGGCTTTGCCACCCGCCTGGCCGGTTCGAGCAATACGTTCTCATCTGAACGTGGCCCGGTTGCCTCTGTGAACTTCATTACGGCTCATGACGGTTTCACTTTGAACGACCTCACGATGTTCAACTACAAGCACAACATCGGAAACGGCGAAGATAACCGCGATGGCGCGAACGACAACCGGTCGTTCAACCACGGCGTGGAAGGCCCCACCGAAAACACCGACATCATTGCCGCGCGCCGCCGCACCATGCGCAACTTGATGGGCACGCTCATGCTCTCGGCTGGTATCCCCATGATTACTGCCGGTGACGAATTTGGCCGCACCCAGCACGGCAATAACAACGCCTACTGCCATGACTCACCGTTGACCTGGGTCAACTGGGAACTCCAGGAATGGCAGCAGGACATGCTGGCGACGACTAAGCACCTGGCCGCAATGCGCCGCGAACACCCCGCTATTCGTCCCACGCGGTTTGGAAAGTTTGGCGAAACCATCCCGAGCGCCAGTCAGGTGGAGTGGTACAACACCCAGGGCGAAAAAATGGAACAAGAGGATTGGGAAGATCCTCACAACCGCACGCTGCAATATGTGGCCGCCAGCACGCCCGAAAACGAGCCATTTAACCGCATTCTGATGATTATTCACGGCACCGAACAGCCCACTTCAGTGGTTGTTCCGAAGCATCCGGGAGTGATGTTCTATGAGCCACTGTGGTTTAGCCCTCACCACACCCCCCGGGAAGTTCCGGGCGTCCTGCGCCCGGGTGAAACCTTCAAACTGACGGGCACATCTATCCTGCTGTTCAATGCAGCACGATAGTTTTCGTTTATGGAAACCTCCTCCATCGGTCGCTTGCCCATTCTTCGAGTCACGCCTGATTTAGGGGTGCCGGAGCTCTCTCCCAAGGCCTATGTGGGCGAAGTCGTCCCGTTCGGTGCGACCTGTTTCCGCGAAGGCCACGACGTTATTGGCGTCGCCTTACACCTGCGCGCGCCGGATGGCTCTTCGACGCGGCTGGAGATGCACCCGAGCGCACCCGGCACCGACCGCTGGGAAGTGCAGGCTCAGCCCGATAAAGCTGGTTTGTGGACATTCACCGTCGAGGCCTACTCCGATGACTACGCCACTTGGCATCACAATGCTGACGTCAAAATTCCACTCGGAATCGATGTGGAGCTCATGCTCACCATAGGAAGCCAGCTCTTCGCGCGCGCTTCGAAGGAAGCAAGCCGCACGGCAGCAACGAGAAAGAAGCTTGCTGCGCTGGCAAAATCTCTGGCTGACACTTCCGTGAACCCTCTCGTGCGTTTTTCCCTCGCCGAAGGCGATGAAGTCCACGCATTGCTGGAGAACGCGCCCATTTCGAGCTTGGAAACCTTCTCAGAGGAATACACCCTCCGGGTTGAACGCGCTTTGGCGGGATCGGCCAGTTGGTATGAATTCTTCCCTCGCTCTGAAGGGGCGACGCAGGACACTAACGGTGTCTGGACTTCCGGAACGTTCCGCACCGCAGCCAAGCGCCTGGCTGCAGTGGCAAAAATGGGCTTTGACGTGGTCTATCTGCCCCCCATTCACCCCATTGGCACCATCAACCGCAAGGGACCCAACAACACGCTCGTCACCGAAGAGGGTGACCCCGGCTCCCCCTGGGCTATTGGCTCTGCCGAGGGCGGTCACGATGCAATCCATCCAGACCTGGGTGATTTCAGTGACTTTGCCTATTTCCTCAAAGAAGCCAAGAAGCACAAGATCGAGATTGCCCTCGACTTGGCCCTCCAGGCAGCACCTGACCACCCGTGGGTGACAACTCACCCCGAGTGGTTCACCACCTTGCCGGATGGCACTATTGCCTTCGCAGAAAACCCGCCAAAGAAGTATCAGGATATTTACCCAATCAACTTCGATAACGACCCTGAAGGCATTCGTGCTGAAGTGTTGCGGGTGGTGGAATTCTGGATTGCCAAGGGCATCACAATTTTCCGGGTGGATAACCCCCACACTAAGCCGGTCGACTTCTGGGAATGGCTTATCAAGACAGTCAATACCCAGCACCCCGAAGTTATTTTCCTCGCCGAAGCTTTCACGCGACCAGCCATGATGCACACCCTGGGCAAGATTGGTTTCCAGCAGTCCTATTCCTACTTCACCTGGCGCAACACCAAGTGGGAGTTAGAAGAGTTCTTCCGCTCCATCTCCACCGAGTCGGCTGATTTCATGCGCCCTAACCTCTTTGTGAATACTCCTGACATCCTCACCGAGTATCTGCAGTTCGGTGGCCCTGCCGCGTTCACGATTCGAGCAACGCTGGCCGCCACTGCAGCGCCGTTGTGGGGCGTGTATGCCGGGTTTGAGCTATTCGAATCAGTCGCTCGTCCCGGCGCAGAGGAATACATCGACAACGAGAAGTATGAGTACAAGAACAGGGACTGGGCTGCTATTAACAAGGCAGGGACCTCCCTCGCTCCCTACTTCGAGATCCTGAACACGATCCGCGCAGAACACCCTGCGTTGCGCCAATTGCGCAACATCACCATCCAGCGCACGGATGATGATGCCATCTTGGCCTATAGCAAACACCTCGATAAAGCCTTCACGGGCACGGGTGTCAATGACACCCTCATCATGGTGGTGAACACGGATCCTCACTCGGTGCGTGAAACCGTGGTGCACCTTGACCTGACCACATTGGGCGCAAAGCACGGAGATTCCCTCACCGTGACAAACCTGGTTACCGGGGTGGAATGGAACTGGGGTGCAGATAACTACGTCCGGTTAGATCCCTTTACCGAACCCGTCCACATTCTGCACGTGACAAAAATCCATACGTAACTCAAGACGAAAAAGCTGCTGTGAAGAAAACTGAGACAAAGAAACCTGCCGTGAAGAAGAGCAAGGGTGCAACCGAATGGCACACCCCTTCCCTCGATGACGGCCTCCTAGCCTGGGTCTCTCAAGGCAGCCACCCACTACGACCCTCACAGCGTTCTTGGTCAGCACCTCATCCCCGTGGAGGGATCGAAAGACTCTGTCACCGTCATTCGCACCCGTCGGCCTTTGGCTACTGAAGTTATTGCAATTCTGGGCAGCAAGGCCCGCATTGAGCTCTCTCATGCAGGTCATGGCATCTGGGAAGGTGCCCACACGCTGGGCCTGACCGATTACGTCATCGAAGCCCGCTATCCAGACGGACAAGTGTGGACATCCGAAGACGGATATCGCTTCACGCCCACGGTGGGCGAACTGGACCTTCACCTTATTTGTGAGGGGCGTCACGAGCGCCTCTGGGAGGCGCTCGGCGCCCGCTATATCGCCCACGGCGGCGTCAAGGGCACCGTGCAGGGAACAGCATTCTCTGTCTGGGCTCCCAACGCGAAGGCAGTCCGCGTCAAGGGAACCTTCAATAGCTGGAATGGCGAAGGTCACTCCATGCGCTCGCTGGGTGCCAGTGGCGTTTGGGAACTCTTCGTCCCCGATGTTCACCCCGGAGCTATCTATAAATTCCAGATTTTGACTCAGGATGGTCGCTGGGTTGATCGTGCTGACCCGATGGCACGCCAGACCGAATGCCCTCCCTTGACCGGCTCGATCGTGGGGCACTCCACCTACACCTGGGGCGATAAGAAGTGGATCACCACCCGCGCCAAGACCGCCCAACATGCA
>JBEGKV010000011.1:0-8904 GCA_041183925.1 Actinomycetota bacterium | reverse complement strand
GTAACCAGACAAGTGAAGTGCTCATGACTACAGCCTAGGCAATGGGAAAGGGCCGAAGGGAGGTTATCCATCCGGCCCTTGTAATACACCAAGAGTTTTTACAATCACATGTACGAAGCGACCACAGCTAGTAGCTTTCGTTGTGTTCAATATATAACGAAACGGTAACGACAGGGAAGGATTTCTCCCAAGAATTCCCTGTGAACTTCCCTAGAACAAGTCGGGGCTGGGAGTACCAGCATGCATCACGGTGACGTCAGCATGTTGGTCATAGCGATATCCCACACCGCGCACCGTGCGCACGATGTCTTCAAAGCGGCCGAGCTTGGAGCGCAGACGGCGCACGTGCACATCGATGGTGCGCTCGTTCGGGATATCAATGTCGTCAGCTCGCCAGAGTGCCTGGATGATTTCTTCACGGCTGATCGTCATGCCCTTATGCACCACCAGGAACTGCAAGAGTTCGAATTCCTTGAAGGTCAACGGTGCGGCCTGGTAGTCAATCAGAACCCGCTTGCGCGAAATATCAACCACCACACCGCCGTCACCGTCGGAAGGCTCGAAGTCTTCTTCGGGCTGATATTTCGCAACCGCTGAAGGTTCTTGCAGCGCCAAGCGCACCAAGTCGACCTGTCGACCGCGGGAAGAGGCAGGTGCCAGAGCGACGGCTGCATAGGTTTCTGTCCCAGGAACAAGTTCGTTCGTGAGTTTCTTGAGTGCTTCGACAACCTTGCCGAGATCAAGACCACGCTCGGCGGCAGCGGCCTCATCGAGGCCGACATACAGTGCAAAACCTTTAGGAACTGGGCGTTCGTGGGGGGTAGACATGTGGGGAATCCTTTGTGGTGCCGTAAACATCAAGCCGGCTGAACACGGGCGATGTGTTGAGTGTCGAGTGGGGAGAGCGGGTTTAGTTGCTGCAACACATTCGACGGCAGGCACAGCTCATCATGGGCATCGCAATGCATGCACCAATAGTCTGAGCGCCAGTTGTCATAAGACAAGTTAACCGTAAAGACCAAGAACCCGTCAAATAAGCGGTTTATGCTTGGGTGCTATGGCCATCCCCACAGCTGCTGAACGTCGAGCCCAAATGGAACTCGCACTTGTCGAAGCGCGTGCGTGTGCCCACAGTGATGATGTTCCCGTGGGAGCCGTCATCTTTGATCCGCAGGGAGCTGTGCTGGCTACCGGCCGCAACACCAAGGAACGTGATGAAGATCCTCTGGGTCACGCAGAGGTCATGGCTATTCGTTCCGCGGCAGAAAAATTAGGTTCGTGGCGTTTGACCGATTGCACGCTCGTGGTCACCCTCGAACCGTGTGTGATGTGCGCCGGAGCAATTCTGGCTGCGCGTATTCCCACCGTTGTCTACGGCGCTTTTGATGAGAAAGCTGGCGCGGCAGGCTCGGTCTATGACCTGCTGCGTGATCGCCGACTCAACCACCAAGTTGAAGTAATTTCCGGCATTAGTGCTGACCAGTGCGGTCAACTGTTGACCGAGTTCTTCCGAGAGAAGTTGGGTTAGTCCACACCCTTGATCACGATGGCATCCGTGTTGGTTGCCTGACCATGGGGAACACGAGCAACATCAGGCTCGATATAGATCACCCGGGCTGCGGGGACTGCCTCACGAATACGATCCTCAATGGTGTCAATCGCGGTGGCCACCTCTGAAAAGCGCAACTCAGCAGGGAACGCTAACTTCGCCCCCACCATAAATTCATCGGGTCCGAGATAGAGGGTCTTCATGTGAATGATGCCGTCGGTCTCACCACCGGAAATGATGGCCTTCTCAATCTCCTGCACGTCTTCATAACTGGCACCCTCACCCACCAGCAGGCCCTTTGTTTCAAGTCCCAAGATGATGGCGACGATAACAAGCAGGACACCAATCGCAATAGTGCCCAGTGCGTCATACATGCTGTCACCGGTGAGGACGGTGAGACCCACCCCGAGGAACGCAAGCACCAGACCAACCAGAGCTGCAGCATCTTCGAGCAGCACGACGGGAAGCTCAGGAGCCTTCGCGTGACGTATGAACTGTATCCAGCTCGCCTTCCCCCGCAATGGGTTGGATTCCTTGATGGCGGTGCGCAGGGACAGGCTTTCCAAAACGATAGAGATGGTCAGCACCAGCATGGGCAACCACCACAACTTCAGTGGCTCAGGATGCTGAAGTTTGTGAACACCCTCATAGAGCGAGAACACACCACCGACACTAAAGAGAATGATCGAGACCACAAAGGCATAGACAAAACGCTCGCGGCCATAGCCGAAGGGGTGTTTGCCGTCTGCGCGCTTCTTGGCTTTTTTGCCCCCGAGCAAAAGCAACAACTGGTTGCCCGAGTCGGCCAGTGAGTGCACGCCTTCAGCCAGCAAAGAAGTGGCCCCGGAGAAGCCCCAGGCAATGAACTTAGTGGCCGCAATTCCGAGGTTGGCGAGCAGCGCAGCAATAATTGCTTTGTTTCCACCTGATGCACTCATGTCATATCTCCCTCGTTGCGTGTCTCCCAATCCTAGAATGAGCAGGTGAGTGACAAAACACAGGTAACCCTTCCGACCATCGCCATGCTGGGTGCGGGCTCGATGGCCCGCGCCATCCTGGCTGGCCTTCTGGCTCCCCACGTTCGCGTGGAGGGCGCTATTCGCGTGACCAATCGCAGTGCCGAAAATGCTGCACGTTTCGATGCAGAGCCTCGCGTCACCGCCTGGGCCACAGCCCATGATCCTGACGCGAACCTCACCGCCGTTCACGGTGCCGCCATTGTTCTTATTGCGGTCAAGCCCGCCATGGTGCCAGACCTGCTCGATGAGATCTCTCCCGCGCTCGCGGAGGGCGCCATCGTGGTCAGCGTCGCGGCTGGCGTGACGACAGCCACGATGGAAGCACACCTTCCCGGCCACGTTTCGGTGATTCGAACTATGCCCAACACCCCCGCCAAGATTGGCTTGGGCGTGACGGGTATTGCCGCTGGTACTCGTTCGACTGCTGCCGAGCTGGAGCTGATCTGCTCACTGTTCAGCACGGTGGGAGAGGTCATTGTGTTGCCAGAAGAGAAGATTGATGCGCTCGGTTCAGTTTCGGGCTCAGGCCCCGCGTATGTCTTCTACATGATTGAGAAGCTCACCGCAGTTGCAGTGGAGCACGGCTTTAGTGCAGAGCAGGCTGCCCTCATGGTGCAGGGCACCTTCCGCGGCGCCGTCGAGTTACTGGAACAGACCGGTGAAGACCCTCGTGAACTGCGCCGCCAGGTGACCAGCCCCAAGGGCAGCACTGAGCGTGCCATTGCTGTCTTCGATGAGGCAGATGTTCAGGACATCTTGTTACGTGGCACTCAGGCCGCTATAGCCCGCTCGGAAGAGATGGCCCGCGGAGAATAATCCGGCTCACTCTTTCGGCAGTGCTGCGAACTTCTCTATATCTTTGGGGTGACCAGAAACCAGAATCTGATCACCTGCGGTGATCTCGGTTTCGGCAGTTGCGTAGGTGAAGGAACTCTCAGGCTTCTTCACACCCACCACAGTGATCTTGTATTGGTTGCGCACTCCGGCGCCTGCCAGAGTGTTCCCCACCAGGATGGTGGGTGGGTACATCCGTACCACGGCGAAATCACTGTCAATTTCAATGAAGTCAAGCATCTGACCGTTGAGCAAGTGGGCCACGCGCTCACCTGCTTCTGCTTCGGGGTAGATCACGTGCTGAGCACCGATGCGTTGCAAGATCTGGCCGTGAGAAGCACTGGTGGCTTTAGCCCAGATCTGGGGGATGCCGAGGTCTACCAAGTTAGCGGTGATGAGCACACTGGCTTCGATGGATGAGCCCACGGCAACCACTGCGGTGCTGAATTTGTCGGCACCAATTTGCTGCAGAGCTTCGATCTTGGTCACGTCTGCTTGCACGGTGTGGGTCACGATGTCTGACCACTGTTGAACCAGAGACATGTCGGTGTCCACGGCCAGGACCTCCCGGTCCAGCTTCGTGAGGGTATCTGCTGTTGCTGAGCCGAATCGGCCTAAGCCAATAATGAGAACAGCGTCGTCTTTCTGTGTGCCTTTAGCCAACGATGGGCCTCTCTTCTGGTCGTGTAAAGAGCTGTCCATGCTGGGTCACAGCAAGAGCAGCGGCAAGGGTTACTGTACCGACTCGGCCCATGAACATGACCAGAGCCATGATGTAAATACCGGGATCGGGAAGACTTGCGGTGACACCGGTGGATAAGCCCACTGTGCCGAAACCGGAGATGACGTCAAAGAGCACAAACTCAAACGGGGCATCGGTCATCGAGAGCAAGACGATGGTGGCCAAGCCGACGGTGAGCGCTCCCCAAAGCAACACGCTCACGGCCAAACGCAACACGTCACCAGGAATGCGGCGCTTGAAAATCTCAATAGAAGACCGTCCGCGTGCTTCCGCAAAAGCGGCCAGCAAAAGCACAGCAATGGTGGTCACCTTGATACCGCCGGCGGTGGAGGCAGAGCCACCACCGATGAACATCAAAATATCCGTCATGAACAAGCTGGCAGAGTCCAACTCATTCGTCGGGATGAGGGCGAAGCCACCCGAGCGGGTCATGGTGGACATGAATCCGGCTTGGAACACCTGTTCCCCCGGGTTCATTCCACGGAAAGTGGCACCGTTGCTTTGCTCCAACAGCATGAACGCGACGACGCCGATAATCCAGAGGGTGCTCCACGCCAGGATGGTCAATTTCACGTGTAGAGACCAGCGGGCACGGCGACGGAAGTTACGAGAAAGGGCATAGAGCACGGGGAAGCCAACACTTCCCAGGGTGACGCCAACCATCAACATGAAGAGGAACCAGTAGTCGTGGGCGAAGGGAGTGAGACCTTCGATATTGGGTGTGACACCAGTGTTTGTAAACGACATGGCTGAGTAGTAGATCGAATACCAGAGGGCTTGGCCCCCTTCGTACCCAGCCGCCAGCACACTCGGGAGGATAGCTAAGGCAACCCCCACCTCAATGACTAAGGCGCTAATGGCAACAGTGGCCAGCAGGCCGCCAACCTCACCGAGGCGAATGGCCTGGCCTTCAGCAACGGGGCCCGAATGCAGGCGCAGGGGGTTGGTGTCGCTGGCTGCCATAAGCCGGGCACGTAGACCCAGTCGGCCCGCAATGATGGCACCCAGAATCGACGCCAACGTCAGCACACCGAGGGCGCCGATTTGAGTAGCAAGGAACACAAACGCATTACCCACAGGTGACCAGTGGGTGGCCATGTCCACCGTGGTGAGCCCGGCCACACAGACCATGGAGACCGCGGTGAAGAAGGCATCGGCAAAGGCGGTGGCTTGGCCGCTGGCACTGGACGCGGGCAAGCTCAGCAGGATGGTGAACAGCGCAATCATGCCGGCGAAGACCAGAATCGCGAAGCGCGACGGGGAACGAGAGGCAAACGCCTCGATAGCTTCCCGAATCATCTTCACACCTCTCATGCTACGCGGTGCATATAGAGCGATAACCTTGTTCTATGGCTGACATATTTGACGTAGTCGCAGACGCAACGCGTCGCGAGATGTTACAGATCCTTTTAGAGAGCGTTGCGTCCGGTACCGGTGAGATGAGTGTCTCCGAATTGGTTGCTCGCACGGGACTGAGCCAGCCCACTGTGTCGAAGCAGCTCAAGGTCTTGCGCGATGCCGGTTTGGTCACTGTGCGTGAAGAAGGTCAGCACCGTCTCTATCACCTGGATCCCACTCCTCTGGAAGAACTCGAAGACTGGGCAATCCCTTTCCTCAGCGTCTACTTCCCCGGTGACGAAGATGCGGAACGTCACGAGCGTTTGATCGGGAACGACGCCGTCACGCAGGCTGCCGGAACCGTGGGCAGCGCAGCTGCGACCACCGTCTATCAAGTAACTCAGGCGCTGGGTGATCTGCAAAACAGCACGAAAGATGCTGTCACGAAGGTCACATCCATGCTCCGTAAAACCAGTGGCAAGTAATCCGCTAGACTTCCACGAGGCATTATTTGCCAGTCACTGACCGCAATCGTCGCGGTCTAGCCCAATTTTTGTGAGGTTCGTGTGGGTTCAGTCATCAAGAAGCGCCGCAAGCGTATGGCGAAGAAGAAGCACCGTAAGTTGCTTCGTAAGACTCGCCACCAGCGTCGCAATAAGAAGTAGTCTCTACTTCTTGCAGCGTAAAGGCGTCAGACCACCAGGTCTGGCGCTTTTTGCTGTCTGCGGGTGTTCTAGTCTGGAGGGGTGTCCGAGATCACCATCACCCTGATTGGGAAACCAGCATGCCATCTGTGTGAAGACGCTGAGCAGGTCGTTTCTGACGTCCTTGCACAGCTGGAAATGCCGAGCGTTCGAGTGGAGTCTCTCTCCATCGAAGACGATGAAGACCTGCACGATGAGTACTGGGAGCAGATTCCTGTACTGCTGATCAATGGCAAAGTACACAACTATTGGCGCATCGACGCAGATCGCCTGACCAAGGCTTTGAAGGAGCTGGCATGAGTATTCGACACATCGTGATGTGGAAGTTGGGCACGCAGGATCCTGCCGAGAAGATGCAGCAGGCGGAAGAAATGCGAAATGTCCTCGAAGCACTCCAGGGTGTTGTTCCGACCCTGCGCAGTATCACTGTTCGACCGAATGCACTCTTTGTGGGCGCCAACTTCGATGTTGTTCTGGATACCACCTTTGATGACGCGGAAGGCCTTGCTGCTTATGCGGCACACCCTGCTCATCTCGCAGCAGGCGACGTTGTCAAGAAGTACAGCGTCGAACGCAGTGCGGTTGACTACGAGTTCTAACACTTAACCAAGAAAGCCCCCGGGAAATATCCCGGGGGCTTTCTCATGTTCAGACTTACTTGCCTGCGAGTGCCTGCTTCTTCAGAGCAGTGAACTCAGCAGCAGTGATTGCGCCGGAGTCCTTGAGTGCCTGAGCCTTAGCAATCTCGTCAGCAGCAGAGTTACCTGCAACCTGCTTGATGTAAGCATCAGTCTCGCTCTTTGCAGCGGAAACTGCAGCCTGCTGACGCTGAGCCATACCGCCACCGCGAGCGATGAGGTAGATCAGTGCAGCGAGGAACGGAACAACAATGAGGAACAGAACCCACATTGCCTTTGCGAATCCACCGATGGTGTGGTCGCGGAAGAGGTCAGTGATGATCGAGAAGAAGATCATGATGTACGCGATGATCAAAAACGCGATGATGAAAGTCCAGATGAAATCAGCCAGAGCCATTGTGTAAAACCTTTCGAAGATGCGGGCTAGACGTAGCTCCGCACGGGAAATTTTCCCCAAGCCCTGATTCTAAGCGATTAAGCTAGAAGTATGACTGAATCAACAGGGAAAATTACCCTATACGGCGCCCAGTGGTGCAGCGACTGCCGTCGCTCCAAATCACTCCTCGACACACTCAATGTGGACTACGACTACGTGGATCTTGAAGCAGTTCCAGAAGCTGCCGACAAGGCAGCTGAATTAGCGGGTCGCAAGAACATTCCTGTGATCTCTTTCCCTGATGGTGTCGTCCAGTGCGAACCCTCGGACAGCGAACTTCACGCCAAGCTCACTGAGCTGGGTGCGATTTAGTTCACCAAGAATTAACCAGCGAACGCCACCCCTTCGGGGTGGCGTTCGTCGTTGGTACGTGTGATGTTCTGCGCTTAGGGCGTGAGGCGGTTGGGTCCACGGAACAGGTAGGTAACCTCACGCAGGTTGGGCTGGTGCAGCATGAGCATGAGCACGCGGGCCAGACCCATCCCAAAGCCACCGTGGGGTGGAACACCGTAACGGAAGAAGTCGAGGTAGAACTCGAGTTCCTTCGGGTCGAGACCCTTGTCACGTGCCTGAGCTTCAAGAACCTCGATGCGGTGTTCACGCTGAGCACCAGTGGTGATCTCAGTACCGCGCCAAATGAGGTCGTAGCTGTTGGTGATGGTCTGATCCTCTGCATTACGCATGTGGTAGAACGGACGAATGCTTGAGGCGTAGTCGGTCAGGAAGACAAACTCGTGACCATAGGTCTCGGCCACGTAGGCAGCAATCTGGCGCTCACCCTCGGGGTCCATGTCGTCATCGTTGCGAGGAACCTCGTAGCCACGTTCAGCCACAATCTTCTTCGCTTCTGCCAGAGGGATGCGGGGGAACGGAATAGCAGGCACGACGACGTCAACGTCGAAGAGTTCCTTGATTTCGTCTCCGTGCTTTTCTTTCACAGCACTGAGCGCTGCAACAAGAAGTTCTTCCTGCATTTTCATGACGTCTTCGTGGCTGTCAATCCAGCTGATCTCGGCGTCTACCGAGATGAACTCGGTGGCGTGACGAGAAGTAAACGAAGGGTCAGCACGGAAGACGGGTCCAATCTCGAAGATCTTGCCGAATCCAGCGGACTGCGCCATCTGCTTAAAGAACTGAGGTGACTGTGCGAGATACGCCTTGCCCTCGAAGTAGTCAACTTCGAAGAGTTCTGCGTTGGACTCCGAAGGACTCGCCATCAGTTTGGGGGAGTGGATTTCGATATAGTCGCGGTCAACCCAGTAGCAACGCATGGCGTGCTCGAGGGTGGTCTGCACGCGGAAGATGAGGTTGTTGCGTGCTTCACGCAGGTCGATGAAGCGCCAGTCCAGGCGCTTGTCGATGCCGCTGTCAGCGGCGATGGGTGTTTCAGGGTTCGCGGCAGAAACGACCTCGATGCCATCGAGCTTGATCTCGAGGCCACCAAGTTTGACGCGCTCGTCCATTTTCAGCTCACCAGTGACACGAATGAACGAACCGGTGGCCAGGCCAGAAATAATGTCTGCCAAGGGGTCAGATTCTTCCGCGCGGGGGTGGACCAGCTGTGCTGCACCACTTTCGTCGCGGAGCACAACGAATTGCACCTTCTTCTGGTCGCGGACTTTGTCCACCCAACCAGCCACCGTT
>JBEGKV010000010.1:0-9632 GCA_041183925.1 Actinomycetota bacterium | reverse complement strand
GTTTCCCCCCGCATGGCACGGTCTACAGCTTCGACGGCCATCTTGCCGGCAAAGGCAGGAGCGTGTGCCTTCCAGGAAGAAATCTCTCCCTTGCGTGATTGGCGGGTTGCTGTCGTGGTGTGCAGAGCCTGACCAATTGCTTGATAAATCGTCTCCGTAGACAACCCCAACATGGTGCCAATACCTGCTGCTGCAGAGGGGCCCAGGTGAGCCACGTGGTCAATCTTGTGCTTGTGAAGACAAATTGACTTGACCAGGTCCACTTGAATTTCATAACCGGTAGCAATTCCACGAATGAGGTTTGCTCCGGTGACCCCCACATGCTGCGCAACGGCAAGAATGGGTGGGATGTTATCGCCAGGGTGAGAGTATTCCGCGGCTAAGAAAGTGTCGTGATAGTCGAGCTCGCGTACGGCAACACCATTGGCCCACGCAGCCCACTCAGGAGACACGCGCAGTTCTTGAGGCTCACCGAACAGGTTGGCGCCGTTGCCACCTGCCGATGAGGGATGTGCCAGCGCCTGCGAACGAGCAGACACGACGGGTTTACGGGTCAACGATGCCACCGCGACGGACGCATTGTCGATGATGCGGTTGATTACCATGTCCGTCACTTCGGCCGTGACCGCAACAGGGTCTGTCGCCACCTCTGCGATCTTCCACGCCAACTGATCGCGACGGTCCAGTGTTTCCTCGCTCTTGTAGACGCGCACAGGATGAAGTTTCATGGGTTTCCCTTCAGGGCTGTCTCTGCGGCTAGGCCACGTTGACGTGAGTGAGATGCCCCTTCACAGAGGCTCGAATGTTGGACAAGCTCTTGTGCAAATGCACATGGGTAGCGTGTGCCGCCAATGCGGCATCGCCGTCAATGATGGCCTCAATAATGAGGAGTGTTTCGACCGCGCTTTCGCGCAGACGCTCAGGATTGCCTTTGGCAATTCTGCGAATGCGCGAGAGGTGAACGCGGGCGTTCTGAAGCGCAGAAACCAGATAGGCATTGTTGATTGCATCGTCGACTGCAATGTCGAATTTCTCATTGAGTTCGTAGTAGTGACGAACACCTTCTTCCCCCGCAGCGATCATCTCATCGGCGTGGGTGAACTCTTCCGCAATGCGCATGAAAACCTTGGGGTCACGACGTTGCGCAGCTAACCGGGCCGCCTGTTCTTCGAGCGCTTCACGAACTTCATACAGTTCTGTAATGTTCTCGAGCGAAACTTCTGTCACGATCACACCGCGGCCAGGTGCTGACTCGACAAGGCCGTCGGCGATGAGACGGGAGAGTGCTTCTCGCAGTGGGGTTCGTGAAACTCCCAGGCGAGTGGATTGCTCTACTTCTGCAAGGATTGTTCCTGGCGCAAGATCGCCGTCAACGATTTCGTGAAAAAGCTTGTTATACGCTTTGTCGCTTGCCCTCACGATGCCTCCTTTGACAGTGATCAATGTCTTTATTGTATACAGACCGTTCTGTCTATGTATACACACAGGGGTTTCAACACGCAATACTTCGGTAAATATTGCATGAATTACCTATTTGTGTATACAGTCATGTCTAAGGTTCCGATTTGGTGAAGTTAATTCCCCAGTCAGGACTGCGCAGCACAACTCTATTCAGCTCTCAACGGTGAGAACTGAACTCAATGAGGAGGCGAGATATGACTGCACAAGCTGGGGCATATCGCCTCACCTATGACCAGAGCACACACGAACCTGAAAAATTTTGGCTGGATGCGGCTTCCTCAGTGGACTGGATCACTCCCCCCACTGTTGCACTTGATGATTCTGCAGCACCTGTTTACCGGTGGTTCCCGGGGGCTGAACTCAACACATGCTTCAATGCTGTGGATCGTCACGTCCTTGCGGGCCGTGGCGAACAGACCGCGGTGATCTACGACTCAGCGATGACGGGCATGAAGGATCGTTTCACATATTCTGAACTCCTGCACGAAGTTTCCGCCTTTGCAGGGGTATTGCGCGATCAGGGTGTCACGGCCGGAGATCGCGTCATTATTTACCTCCCCATGATTCCGCAGGCAATCTTTGCAATGTTGGCCTGTGCTCGTATCGGCGCTGTGCACTCCGTTGTCTTCGGTGGTTTCGCCGCACACGAACTCGCTGTGCGGATTGATGATGCCAAGCCCACAGTTCTCGTCACCGCATCAGGTGGTTTAGAACCAGGTCGCACCGTGGAATACCTGCCCCTGGTAGCTGAAGCCCTCGAACTTTCTCACGGCTCTATTCACACCGTGATTGTCAAGGAACGCAGAAACGTTCCAGGCACGATCAAACACCACGATGGGGTCAATGGAGTTACGTGGCTGGACTGGGATGACGCAGTTGCGCACAGCACTCCTGCAGACTGTGTTCCCGTACTGGCAACCGACCCTCTTTACGTTCTCTACACTTCTGGAACCACTGGAAACCCTAAAGGCATCGTTCGAGACAACGGCGGCCATGCCGTGGCACTGACGTGGTCCATGCAGAACATTTACAACATCCGGCCGGGTGAAGTGATGTGGGCTGCTTCCGATGTCGGCTGGGTCGTCGGTCACTCCTACATCGTCTACGCTCCCCTGTTTGCCGGTGCTACCACCGTGATTTATGAAGGAAAGCCCGTAGGGACACCCGATGCGGGCGCGTTCTGGCGGATCGTGGATAACTACAAAGTGCGTGCACTTTTCACCGCCCCCACAGCTTTGCGTGCCATCCGTCGGGTAGACCCCGCACTGACTGAACGTGCCCGGTACGACATCAGTTCAATGCATACCTTGTTCATGGCCGGCGAGCGCCTAGATACGGAAACGCTCGAATGGGCTAGTGACGGGCTCGGTATTCCCGTGGTGGATCACTGGTGGCAAACCGAAACTGGTTGGCCCATCACCGCAAACCCTCGTGGCATTGAAACGCTGCCCATCAAACCGGGTTCCTCCACCGTGCCCGTCCCCGGATATCAGGTAGAGATTGTAGACAGTAAGGGTCGTCATGTTGCCCGGGGTGAAGAAGGCAACATCGTGATCAAATTGCCCATGCCTCCGGGAACCCTTGCTGGGTTATGGGGTCGCCCTGAGGGCTACCAGAAGGCGTATCTGGAGGCTTTCCCCGGCTACTACGCCACAGGTGACTCGGGTTACCTCGACGAGGAAGGCTATGTCTTTGTCATGGGCCGCACCGATGATGTCATCAATGTTGCCGGTCACCGACTGTCGACCGGTCAACTCGAAGAGGCGCTTGCACAACACCCTGACGTCGCCGAATGCGCGGTCATTGGCGTGAAAGATGAGCTCAAGGGACAGCGTGCCAGTGGATTCGTCACTCTGAAAGCCGGTGTTGACCGCCCCCGGGACGTGATCTGTTCCGAACTCGTTGCTCTTGTGCGCGAAAAAGTTGGCCCCGTTGCCGCATTTAGAGATGTGTTGATTGTGGAGCGTCTGCCAAAGACTCGCTCTGGAAAGATTCTGCGCAAAACCATGCGTCAGATTGTGGACGGCGAAGACTTCGTTGTCCCACCCACTATTGAGGATGTCACCGTCCTCGAAGACCTCACGGTGGCCCTCATGGTCCACCCTGAATCGATGATTTCCGCACCACAAGCGGAAACCACTCGATAAAGCACCACCCATATCCATTTCGGCAAGGAGGCCGTGTGAGTACTGAAGAGACTGAGAAGGGTCACCACAGGATTGACTATCCTGCCTTCGAAGAAACACCTAAATATAAAGAACTGCGCAAACGTCAGCGTGGATTCGTCATTCCCCTATTAGTCGCAGCTCTCGCGTGGTATTTCCTCTACGTGATTCTTGCAACCTACGCATCAGCATGGATGGCAACACCCGTGTTCGGAGCGGTCAACATCGGCTTGATCCTGGGACTTCTCCAGTTCGTCACGACCTTTGCAATCACCCAGTGGTACGTCAGTTACGCCAACCGGCGCCTGGACCCACTCGCGACGGAGCTGCGTGGCGAACTCGAAGCTAAGCAGAAGGCAGGTGCAGCATGAGCAACGTCCTGATTCACGCAGCTGATGCTGTGACAACGAGCGCGGGAGCCAACAACCCTGTGCTCAATATCTCGATCTTTGCAGCATTTGTGGTTGTGACCATGGTCATCGTTATTCGGGCTGGTCGTAACAACAAGTCTGCAAACGACTTCTACGCAGGTGGCCGTTCCTTCACCGGTGGCCAAAACGGTATGGCTATCGCTGGTGACTACCTGTCTGCGGCATCATTCCTCGGAATCACCGGCGCTATCGCGCTGAGCGGTTACGACGGATTCCTGTACTCTATTGGCTTCTTGGTTGCGTGGCTTGTTGCCCTGCTCCTCGTAGCTGAGCTCATGCGCAACACCGGTAAGTTCACGATGGCGGACGTTCTTTCATTCCGTTTGCACCAGCGCCCCGTGCGTTTGGCTGCAGCCATCTCGACCCTGGTTGTGTGCTTCTTCTACCTGTTGGCTCAGATGGCTGGCGCCGGTGGACTCGTTTCACTGCTGCTGGGGATTCCTGCGACAGACACCCTCGCGACCTCTCTTGTTGTTGCGGTCGTTGGTGTCCTGATGGTGATTTACGTTCTGGTCGGCGGCATGAAGGGTACGACCTGGGTTCAGATCATCAAGGCCGGGCTTCTCATTGCCGGTGCGTTGATCATGACGATTTGGGTTCTTGCCCTCAACGGCTTCGATCTGGGCACTCTATTGCAGCGTGGCCAAGATGCTGCTGCATCACTCGAAGTTCCCTTCGATGCGCTCAAGCCCGGTAACAAGTATGGAAAGAACCCGATTGACTTCATTTCACTCGGAATGGCACTCGTACTCGGTACCGCTGGTCTGCCACACGTCCTCATGCGCTTCTACACGGTACCCACCGCTAAGGAAGCTCGTAAGTCTGTGGTCTGGGCTATCTGGCTCATCGGTGCGTTCTACCTCTTCACCCTGGTACTCGGCTTCGGTGCACTGGTCCTTGTTGGACCGGCCACTATTGCTGCTGCTCCTGGTGGACCGAACTCGGCTGCGCCACTTCTGGCTGCAGCACTGGGTGGACCGATTCTGCTTGGTATCGTCTCGGCGATTGCGTTTGCAACAATCCTGGCTGTGGTTGCTGGTCTGACCATCACCGCTGCTACTTCGTTTGCTCACGACATTTACGCGAACGTGATCAAGCGCGGTGAAGTCCGCCCCAACGCGGAAGTGCGCATTGCTCGCATCACTATTGTGGTGATCGGTGCATTAGCAATCATCGGTGGTATCGCGGTCCAAGGTCAGAACATTGCGTTCTTGGTGGCGCTGGCATTTGCCGTCGCGGCCTCGGCCAACCTGCCCACCATCATCTACTCGCTGTATTGGCGTCGTTTCAACACGCGCGGTGCACTGTGGTCGATGTATGGAGGCCTGATCTCCTCAATCGTGCTGATCATCTTCTCCCCCGTGGTCTCAGGAAAGGCAGACCCTACGGGCGCGCTGACCCTCTCCATGATTAAGGGAGTGGACTTCCACTGGTTCCCGCTCGACAACCCCGGTATTGTCTCGATTCCACTGGCATTCTTGCTCGGAATCATCGGCACCTACTCTGGTGGTCGCAAGGAGAACTCCTGGATTGCCGCAGAGATGGAAGTTCGTTCACTCACCGGTCACGGTGCAGAGAAGGAAGTTCACCACTAAACACAACAAGCCAAGAACGCCCCTGGTTTCTCAGGGGCGTTCTTGCGTTAAGCGTTATGAATAAAGCTCTTCCGGAACCGTAAATCCGAAGATGGCGAGCCCACTATCCCATATGACGTGGCAGGCTGCCCGGAGCAGATCCAATTTGTCCTCACCACGAGAAACAATGACTAGATTCATCCCCACCTTTTTCACTGTGGAACCTCGCACAGAAACGGAGCCATCTTTGGCTCTCGTAATGACTGGATAGGGCTTCGATAACTCACTGAGGTCACCCAAAATATAATCTGGTCGAGAACCCGCTGGAGCAGCGAGCAGCTGCTTGGCCTGATCAATACCGGTGAGGACGAGTAGAGTCTTCATTCCAGCACGATTGCCCCCCATCACATCAGTGTCGAGGCGGTCACCGATGAACAACGCAGTCTCTGGCGCGCTGGCTATGCCAAAGCGCCGGGCTGCCTCCTCGAAAATGGGGAGCTCTGGTTTACCCGCCACCACTGGCAGTCGACCCACTGCAGTATGCACGGCAGAAACCAGCGTCCCATTACCCGGAGCAACTCCACGATCAACAGGAATAGTCCAATCCATATTGGTCGCAACCCAGGGGATTCCCTCAGTCTGTCCTGCACCGGGTGCTGTCCCGCCAAAAGCATCTGCAGTGGGACGTGCATTGAGTGCAAAGGATGCTTCTGCTAGTTGTCGCCATCCGAGATCAGGTGAGAAACCCTGAATCACTGCGGCAGGGTTGTCCTGTGCTGAAAAAGTAACGACATAACCGTTCTTTTCCAGCTCTGAGGTGAGCCCTTCTCCCCCGACGACCAAGATGGTTGAACCGGAAGGAACAAGCTCGGCAAGCAGGTGCATAGCCGCTTGGGGTGACGACACCACATCTTCTTCACCACAGTTCAGCCCCAGCTCACGCAAATGACCTGCAACACTAGCTGCGGTGCGCGAGGCATTGTTGGTGATGTATCCAACTCGGATATTTCTCTGCACGGCATTGAGCGACTCCACGGCATGTGGAATTGCTCCCGGACCCGCATAGACAACACCATCTAAGTCAGCCAAAACCACGGTCACGCCCTCGAGGGGGCTGGCACCGAGTTCTGGCTGTTTCTTAGAAAAGAAACTCACGCCTTGTCTCCCTCAACATCCAAGTGGGCCGTCTCGATCAAAATCGCACGAACATCATCTTCGAGCAGATCATCAGGGCTGAGACCGGCGGCAATGAGGTCTTCATCGTTGGAGTCACGATCCTTGTATTCAGGTTCCTCCTCAAATTCACCAGAGCTCACAACATCGGCAAGAGATAACTCGTCATCATCGGAATGGCCTGCTACTGAATCGAACTCATCTGATTCGAGCTCCTCTTCGAAGACCACGATGTCCTGTTCATCTTCATCCGTAGATTCCATCAAGTCGGCTGCGACAAGAGCACGTTCAGCAACTTCTGCGCAGTTAGTCCACTCTGCAGCTTCTTGGTGGCGGCCCAGCTCCTGTAACACGTCAGCGTAGGCGTGGAATAAAGCTGGGCTATAGGTAAAGGCTTTGGAAGGGTCAAGCTGAGGAATTTCCAGTTCGGCGAGGGCCAAATCAACCTGGTCAAGATCCAAACGTGCTCCCGACATAGCAATGGACAATGCAACCTGAGTTGCCTCACTCAACGTGGAGCGTTCAACGGAACGACCGAGCTCAAGACCCTTATCAGGACGGCCCACACCGCGCTCTGCATCCACCATGAGAGCAATCTGTTCGTTAGAACCAGAAATACGTCGGTATGTGCGCAGTTCGCGCAATGCCAGGGCGAAATCACCCGTTGCATAGGCGGTAATTCCCAGGGTCTCACGAACAATCGCAATACGACCAGCACGGCGAGCTGCAGACAGAACGTGCTGGTGAGCGAGTTCAGGATTCTCCTCCATCAACCGAACAGCCATCACAAGGTGCTTGGCTACGCGTTCTGCATTCTCTTTTGTGAGTGTTTTGAGCTCATTACGAGCACCCTTGTCGAGCATGTCGTCAGTGACATCGTCATCGATCCAAGGGTCATCGTGGTGAGGGCGAACCATGCGCAGTTCGCGTGCCATGCGCTGTTCTTCTGTAAGTTCAGGTTCTTCAAAACGAGGATTACGGTCAGAACGGCCACCATCACGGCCACCTGTGCGGGGAGCACCGGGCCGGTCAGAACGGCCACCACGCTCACCAAAACGAGGTCGCTCCGCGCGATCACCATAAGATGGACGTTCTCCACGCTCTGGTCGTGGACCTCGATCAGAATATTCGGGACGGTCACCGCGTGGACGGTCACCGTATGAGGGACGATCGGATCGCTCTGGACGAGGCCCGCGGTCACCATACGAAGGACGGTTGGAACGCTGAGGACGATCGCCATACGATGGACGGTCGGAACGATCAGATCTTTCAGGACGAGGCCCGCGGTCACCATAAGAAGGTCGATCAGAACGCTGAGGACGATCACCATAAGAGGGACGATCACTACGTTCTGGGCGTGCACCGCGATCACCATATGTTGGGCGGTCACCTGAACGCTGGGGGCGGTCTCCGAAGGATGGTTTTCCACCGCGATCTCCGCCAGGACGTTCTCCCCGGGGTGCTCCATTGGAGCCACCACGGCCATAACTTCCGCGTTCGGGTCGAGCATTGCGGTCCCCCCGGTCGCCATAGGATGGGCGATCTCCCGAAGGTCGATATGGACGTTCTTCACGTGGAGCACCATCACGATCTCCATAACGGGGACGATCACCCGATGATCGTTGCGGGCGGTCTCCGTATGAAGGACGATCGCCTGAGCGCTGGGGACGATCACCATAAGACGGGCGATCACCTGAACGTTGTGGACGATCACCATAAGACGGGCGATCACCTGAACGTTGTGGACGATCACCATAAGACGGGCGATCACCTGAGCGCTGGGGACGATCACCGTATCCTGGGCGATCAGAACGATCGGGACGTGAGGCACGATCGCCATAAGTGGGGCGATCGGAACGGCCTGCTGCCGGTCGTCCATCACGCTGGGGTCGTGACTGGCCATCACGGGGAACACCATAGCGATTAGGTCGTTCTTCTCGAGAACCCTCTGAGCGGTTTCCACGGTTGCCCTGGCCGTCACGGCGGGGTCGATCTTCGCGTTCGGGCGTGCCGAAATTTTCTTCTGAATTGCTCATGAGAGTCCTCTGTGTAATTGAAACGCTGCGGAACACTGTCCGCGACGCTGGTACTAGCTTAACGCAAAAGAGCCACCCGTGAAAACGGGTGGCTCTCTTACAAGTCCGGCGGTGTCCTACTCTCCCACAGGGTCCCCCCTGCAGTACCATCGGCGCAGAGAGTCTTAGCTTCCGGGTTCGGAATGTAACCGGGCGTTTCCCTCTCGCTATGGCCGCCGAAACACTATTGATGTATCAAAGTGAAACGAGCACATACGAAATGTGCAGGTTCTCGACGTTCTCGACCGTACATCGAGAACCACTCAGTGGACGCGAACATCAGGCCACACAACCCAGCCTTACAACGGGTTATGTGTAATGATTATCAAATTATTGGCTTATTAGTACCGGTCAGCTCCATGGGTCTTTAGTCCCCACTTCCACATCCGGCCTATCAACGCAGTAGTCTAGCTGCGAGCCTCTCCCCCGAAGGGATGGAAATCTCATCTTGAGGCCGGCTTCCCGCTTAGATGCTTTCAGCGGTTATCCATTCCCAACGTAGCTAATCAGCGGTGCTCCTGGCGGAACAACTGACACACCAGAGGTTGGTCCGTCCCGGTCCTCTCGTACTAAGGACAGATCCTCTCAAATTTCCTGCGCGCGCAGAGGATAGGGACCGAACTGTCTCACGACGTTCTAAACCCAGCTCGCGTACCGCTTTAATGGGCGAACAGCCCAACCCTTGGGACCTACTCCAGCCCCAGGATGCGACGAGCCGACATCGAGGTGCCAAACCATGCCGTCGATATGGAC